>JAIRRL010000030.1 GCA_031255985.1 Gracilibacteraceae bacterium | reverse complement strand
GCTTTGCGCATATCCTTCGTACGAGGAACCTCAAAAGCGATCTTATCGACGACGATGAAATTGCCGTCGCGCAGTTTGCCGGAAAGGGCCGAATAGAGGGCCATCTTTCTCACTTTGCGCGGGAGGTTTTTCCGGTAACTGCGCGGTTTCGGCCCGAAGATAACGCCGCCGCCGCGCCAGAGGGGCGAGCGGGACGTGCCGGCGCGGGCGCGGCCCGTGCCTTTTTGCCGCCAGGGTTTGCGGCCGCCGCCGCGCACTTCGCTGCGGCCGAGGGTAGAGTGCGTGCCCTGACGGGCGTTAGCCTGCTGGGCCACCACGGCGGAATGGATAACGGCCATATTCGGCTCGACGCCGAAAATTTCCTCGCTGATTTCCATCTCTTCCACAGCTTCGCCTTCTATGTTCACGATCTGTACTCTTGGCATTGTCCGACGTCCTCCTTTCTTCCGGTCTCCGGCTTACGCCGTTTTAACCGAAGCTTTAATGATGAGCAAACTTTTTTTCGCCCCAGGCACGGGGCCTTTGACCAGAAGCAAATTTTTCTCCGTATCCACACGGACGACGTCAAGGTTTTGCACGGTCACGCGCTCTCCGCCCTTGCGCCCCGGTAAATTCCTTCCTTTAAAAACGCGGGCCGGCCCTTTCGCTCCCATGGAGCCGGTGCGGTGATGGTATTTGGAGCCGTGTCCCATCGGCCCGCGGCGGCCGCCGTGCCGTTTGTGCATACCGCTGAAGCCTTTGCCTTTGGATGTTCCGGTCACATCGACCTTTTCGCCGACCGAAAAAATATCCGCCTTGATTTCCTGGCCCAGCGAGTAAGAGTCAACCGTTTCCGCCCTGAATTCGCGCACAAAACGCAGCGGTTTGACTTTGGCTTTCGCGAATTGACCGAGCACCGGTTTTGAGAGCAGGCCGGGACGCAATTCCTCAAATCCCACCCGAATAGCGTTATAGCCGTCCGCGGCGACGGTTTTGAGCTGCAAAACCACGCACGGGCCGGCCTGAATCACCGTGACGGGCAAAATCCTGCCGTCATCCGTAAATATCTGGGTCATACCCACTTTACGGCCTAAAATCCCTTTTGACACGACGCCACCTCCTGAACATTCTGAAGTACACGCCTCAGGTGTACAAGAACGTTGTTATATCCGTCTCCACACGATAACCCGGAGATGTGTTCCACACCTCCGGGTGTTTCGCGTCAAAACACAAACATTTTATCACAATCCAAAACAAAAAGCCAGAGTTTTTTATTCCGATTACAGTTTTAACTCGATTTCCACGCCGGAGGGCAGGTCAAGGCGCAAGAGCGCTTCTACCGTTTTGGGCGTGGGGTCAATAATTATGAGCCGTTTGTGCGTCCTCATCTCGAACTGTTCGCGCGAGTCCTTGTTGACATGGGGCGAACGCAAGATTGTGTATACGCTTTTTTCAGTCGGCAGCGGGATCGGCCCGCTGAAAGCCGCTCCCGTCCTGCGGGCCGTATCGATTATGCGTTCAGCCGATTGATCGAGCGTTTTATGATCAAAGGCCTTCAGGCGGATCCTTATCTTCTGGTTTTGACTCATTTCATCCTCATTCCTCCTGAGACGGCGGTCAACAGATCCCGCGCCTCACCGCCTCCGTTTTCCCAGCAACGAAAACAGCGGCGGCGGTTCGGGGTACTGCTGCTTCCCCTCTGCCGCCGTCGCCTGTTTCGGTTATTCCACCACTTTAGCCACAACGCCGGAACCGACTGTGCGCCCGCCTTCACGTATAGCGAACCGGAGGCCTTCCTCCATCGCGATAGGCGTGATAAGCTCGCACTCGATCGTCGTGTTGTCGCCCGGCATAACCATTTCCACGCCTTCCTGCAATTTGATCACGCCGGTCACGTCCGTCGTCCGGAAATAGAACTGGGGCCGGTAATTATCGAAGAAGGGGGTATGGCGGCCGCCTTCATCCTTGCTCAGTACATACACTTCGCCGATGAATTTGGTATGGGGCTTGATGCTGCCGGGTTTGGCCAGCACCATGCCGCGCTCCACTTCTTTTCTGTCCACGCCGCGAAGCAGGGCGCCGATGTTGTCGCCGGCCATACCGGCGTCCAATTGTTTGCGGAACATTTCCACGCCGGTGCAGACCACTTTGCGCGATTCGTCCCGCAAGCCCACTATTTCCACTTCGTCGCCGACCTTGACCATGCCGCGGTCAATCCTGCCGGTGCAGACAGTGCCGCGCCCGGTTATGGTCATAACGTCCTCGACCGACATGAGGAAGGGTTTGTCCACGTCGCGCTCCGGCTGCGGGAAATAATCATCGACGGCGTCCATGAGATTCCATATTTTTCCACACCATTCGCACTCGCGGGAACCGCAGCCGCATTCCAGCGCTTTCAGGCCGGAACCGGGCACGACCGGAATGTCGTCGCCGGGGAACTCATATTCCGACAGCAATTCGCGCACTTCTATTTCCACCAGTTCCAGCAGTTCCGGATCGTCCACCATGTCCACCTTGTTCAGCCAGACCACGATATGGGGAACGCCAACCTGACGGGCCAGGAGAATGTGCTCCCGCGTCTGGGGCATGGGGCCGTCGGCGGCGGAAACAACCAAAATCGCGCCGTCCATCTGGGCCGCGCCTGTGATCATGTTTTTCACGTAGTCGGCGTGACCGGGGCAGTCCACATGGGCGTAGTGGCGTTTCTCCGTCTCGTACTCAACATGAGCGGTGGAGATGGTGATGCCGCGCGCTTTTTCCTCCGGGGCCTTGTCGATCTGATCAAACGCCGTGGCGACCGCGCCGCCTGTTTTTGCCAGACAGAAGGTGATGGCGGCGGTAGTTGTGGTCTTGCCGTGATCGATATGACCGATCGTGCCGACATTGACATGAGGTTTGGTGCGCTCAAACTTTTGTTTTCCCATTTTCTTTCACTCCTTAAAAAATATTAGCCGCGGCGCTTGGTGATAATTTCTTCCGCGATACTTTTGGGCATTTCCTCATAACAGTCGAAACGCATGTCGTAAGTGCCGCGCCCCTGAGTGCGCGAGCGCAATTCGGTGGCGTAGCCGAACATTTCCGCCAGCGGCACAACCGCCTGAATTCCGTGGGCGCCGCCGCGGGACTCCATGCCTTCAATCCGGCCCCGGCGCGAATTCAGGTCGCCGATGACGTCGCCTGTATATTCATCCGGAACCGTGACTTCGACTTTCATCACCGGTTCCAGGAGAACGCTTTTCGCCTGCTCGGCCGCGTCCTTGAAAGCCATGGAGCCGGCGATTTTGAACGCCAGTTCCGACGAGTCCACTTCGTGAAACGATCCGTCGTAAACGGACACTTTGACGTCCACGACGGGATAGCCGGCCGTGACGCCGTTTTGCATCGCCTCTTTGACGCCGGTCTCGATCGGATTGATATATTCCTTGGGGATTACCCCGCCGACTATTTTGCTCTCAAAGACAAAACCTTCGCCCGGCGGCAGCGGCTCAATCTCAATCCGGCAATGCCCGTACTGGCCGCGCCCGCCGGACTGACGCACGAAGCGGCCTTCTCCTTTGGCCGCGCGCCGGACGGTTTCGCGGTAGGCCACTCTGGGCCGGCCTACGTTGCAGCCTACTTTATAATCGTTTTGCAGGCGGTCAACGATGATTTCCAAATGCAGCTCGCCCATGCCGGCGATGATGGTCTGGCCCGTTTCTTCCGAGGTGTGAGTCTTAAAAGTCGGGTCTTCCTCCGCCAGTTTCGCCAGGGCTTCGCTCATCCTTTCCTGATCGGCTTTCGTTTTCGGCTCGATAGCCACGTCGATGACCGGCTCCGGAAAAGAAATTGATTCCAGGATGATTTTGTTTTTCTCGTCGCAGAGAGAATCGCCGGTGCTGACTTCCTTCATGCCCACGGCGGCCCCGATGTCGCCGGCCCGGATCTCCGCCATGTCCTCGCGTTTGTCCGCGTGCATGCGCAATATGCGCCCGATGCGCTCCCGCCGGCCTTTGGTCGAGTTGTAAATATACGAACCCGCCGGGAGAACGCCGGAGTAAACGCGAAAGAAGGTCAGTTTGCCCACGTAAGGGTCGGCCATTATCTTAAAGGCCAGGGCGGCAAACGGTTCGTCGTCGCTGGGGCGGCGGAGTATTTCCCCGCCTTTTTCCGGATCTTCCCCCGTCATCGAAGGTATGTCAAGCGGCGAGGGCAAATAGTCCACCACCGCGTCCAGCAGAGGCTGTACGCCCTTGTTTTTGAACGACGAGCCGCAAAGGACGGGGATGATTCTGTTCCGCAAAGTAGCCTTGCGGATGCCGTCGCGGATTTCCGCCTCGGTCAGCGGGAGGTCGTCCAGATATTTTTCCATCAGGGCCTCGTCGTCCTCCACCGCCTGTTCGAGGAGTTTTTTCCTGTATTCCTCGGCCTGGGTCAGCAAATCGGCCGGAATCTCCGTCAACTCGCTCGTCGTGCCGAGGTCGTCCGTATACACGAGCGCCTTCATCGACACTAAATCGACTACGCCCTTGAAATTTTCCTCCGTGCCGATAGGCAATTGCACGGGTACGGGATTGGCGCCAAGCCGTTCGGCGATCATGGCGACGCCGCGAAAAAAGTCGGCGCCCACTCTGTCCATTTTATTGATGTAAGCAATGCGGGGAACGCCAAATTTGTCCGCCTGCCGCCATACGGTCTCCGACTGAGGCTCCACGCCGCCGACGGAACAGAACACGGCGACCGCCCCGTCCAGTACGCGCAGCGAGCGCACGACCTCCGCCGTGAAGTCAACGTGCCCTGGCGTGTCGATAATGTTGACGGAATGACCGCGCCATTGGCAGGTCGTAGCGGCGGACGTTATCGTGAT
>JAIRRL010000020.1 GCA_031255985.1 Gracilibacteraceae bacterium | reverse complement strand
AACGTCGCTTTGAATACCTCACAATTGCCGCGGCAGCCGTCCTGACAGCGGGAGCAAAGGCCGCTGCACGGAACCACATTCTGGGAACGATTCCTGGTTCTGGTCGCGTCGTTACTGTTGGGGGTCTGGAGATTCATTTCAAGTCACCACTTTCCTTCTTTTTTTGAAAACAGCGGCGTCGCCGCCGCGCGTCTCCGCCAGCGGGAACATCATATTATTGTTTTTTTACTCGGAAAAAGAATCCTCGGCCGCCCCGTCTTCCTCGTACTCGTAGCCGGGGGCGCTGTCAACCGCCGCTTCTTCCCTGGCGGGTTCGGCCTCGTAGTCGCCGTAAGCCTCGTCGTCGAAAGAACCGGCGTCGGGGTCGTCGGCGTAATTGTTTCTTTCCGCGCTCTCATAGCGGTTATGCCGCTCCCGGACGCTGTCGTAGGCGCCGCTCACGCGCAGGTTGCGGTAACGGGCCAGCCCGGTGCCGGCGGGGATGAGCTTGCCGATGATGACGTTTTCCTTCAGGCCGATCAGCAGATCGATTTTGCCCTTGATGGCGGCGTCCGTCAAAACGCGGGTGGTCTCCTGGAAGGAAGCGGCGGAAAGGAATGAATCCGTCGCCAGCGAAGCCTTGGTGATGCCGAGCAAAGTCGGCCGGGCCTCCGCCGGCTGGCCGCCTTCTTCGATCACGCGGGCGTTTTCATCCTCAAAATCAAAGATGTCGATCAGGCCGCCGGGCAGGAGCGCCGTGTCGCCCGCGTCTTCCACCTTGACCTTGCGCAGCATTTGCCGCACCATCACCTCGATATGCTTGTCGTTTATATCCACGCCCTGCAAACGGTAGACCCGCTGCACCTCGCCCAGCAGGTAACTCTGGACGCCGCTCAGGCCCTTGATTTTCAGCAAATCATGCGGATTGACGCTGCCTTCCGTCAGTTCGTCGCCCGGACTGACCGTCTGGCCCTCGGTCACTTTGACCCGGGAACCGAAGGGGATCGCGTAAGTGACGCGGGTTCCGTCCGGCTCCACGATATCCACTTCCCGCTTGCCCTTCATATCTCTCAGTTCGGCGACGCCGCCCACTTCCGAAATCAGGGCTTGGCCTTTCGGCTTGCGGGCCTCGAACAATTCCTCCACCCTGGGCAAACCCTGGGTGATATCGTCGCCGGCCACGCCGCCGGTGTGGAAAGTGCGCATCGTGAGCTGGGTGCCGGGTTCGCCGATGGACTGAGCGGCGATGATGCCCACGGCTTCGCCCGTCTCCACCAGGCGGCCGGTCGCCAGGTTGCGGCCGTAGCATTTTTTGCAGATGCCGTACCGGGTCTGGCAGGTGAGGATGGAACGGATTTCCACTTCATCGAACAGGTTGGCGATGATCTCGGCGCTGTCCTCGTCTATTTCCCGGCTGGGATCGGCCAGGAGTTCCCCTGTCTCCGGATGCCGGATTTCCCGCAGGGGGAAACGGCCCGCCAGCCGCTCGCTCAATTTTTCAATCAACTCGCCGTCCTCTTTGATGTCCCGGACGACCATGCCTTCGGCGGCGCCGCAGTCGTCCTCGCGCACGATGACCTCCTGAGACACGTCCACCAGGCGGCGGGTGAGATAACCGGAGTCCGCCGTGCGCAGGGCCGTATCCGCCAGGCCCTTGCGGGCCCCGTGCGAGGAAATGAAGTATTCCAGCACGGTAAGCCCTTCCCGGAAATTGGCTTTGATCGGCAGCTCAATCGTGCGGCCGGAGGGGTCGGCCATCAGACCGCGCATCCCGGCCAGCTGGCGCAGCTGCTGGATATTGCCGCGGGCGCCGGAATCGGCCATCATGAAGACCGGGTTAAACTGATCCAGCGACTCCATCAGGGCTTGCGTCACTTCTTCGTTGGCTTTGGTCCAGGTCTCGATCACGAGGTTTTTGCGCTCGTCGTCCGTGATGAGACCGCGCCGGTACTGCAGCTCCAGTCTGGCCACCGTCTCGTCCGCCGCCCGCAGGATATTCCTCTTTGCTTCCGGCACCTTGATATCGTCGATGCCGACAGTCACGCCGGCCTGGGTGGAAAAACGGTAGCCGAGGGTCTTGATTCCGTCCAGGAGGACGCCGGTTTTTTCGTAGCCGCAAATGCGGTAAGTCTGGGCCACCAGCTTGTCCAGGCTTTTTTTGTCCATTTTATCGTTGATAAAACCGATTTCCGGCGGCACGATCTCGTTGAAAATCAGCCGTCCCACCGTGGTTTCCATGATTTCGCCGTTCAGGCGCACTTTGATCATGACCTGCAAATGCAGGGCCTGGGCATAATAGGCTTGCATGGCTTCGTCCGGATCGCGGAACGCCTTGCCTTCGCCCAGGAGTTTCGGCCCGTCCGGCGGGCTCTTTTTTTCCACTGTCAGATAATAACAGCCGAGAACCATATCCTTCGTGGGGGACGCCACCGGGCGGCCGTCCTTGGGGTTCAGGATATTGTGGGCGGAAAGCATGAGCAGACGCGCTTCCGCCTGCGCTTCCGAGGAGAGGGGGACGTGTACCGCCATCTGGTCGCCGTCAAAATCCGCGTTGTAGGCGGTGCAGACCAAGGGGTGAATTTGCAGGGCGCGGCCTTCGACCAGCACCGGCTCAAAAGCCTGGATGCCCAGCCGGTGCAGCGTGGGGGCGCGGTTGAGCAGAACCGGGTGTTCGGAAATGACTTTTTCCAGCACGTCCCAGACTTCGGGCCGCACCCGCTCGACCATGCGCTTCGCGCTCTTGATATTGTGGGCCTGGCCGTCGTTGACCAAGTTTTTCATGACAAAAGGCTTAAACAGCTCCAGGGCCATTTCCTTGGGCAGCCCGCACTGGTGCAGGCGCAGGGCCGGTCCCACCACGATGACGGAACGGCCGGAATAGTCCACCCGCTTGCCGAGCAGGTTCTGGCGAAAACGGCCCTGCTTGCCTTTCAGCATATCGCTCAGGGATTTGAGCGGCCGGTTGCCGGGGCCGGTGACCGGGCGGCCGCGCCGGCCGTTGTCGATGAGCGCGTCCACCGCTTCCTGCAGCATCCTTTTTTCATTGCGGACGATGATGTCGGGGGCGCCGAGATCCAGCAGTTTCTTCAGGCGGTTATTGCGGTTGATCACGCGCCGGTAAAGATCGTTCAAGTCGGAGGTGGCGAAACGCCCGCCGTCCAGCTGCACCATCGGCCGCAGTTCCGGCGGGATGACGGGGACGACGTTGATGACCATCCATTCCGGGTGGTTGCCGGATTTTTTAAAAGCCTCCACCACTTCCAGGCGGCGGATGGCGCGGATCTTGCGCTGGCCGCTGGTTTCGTGCAGTTCGCGCCGCAGCTCGTAATTCAGCTCGTCGAGGTCGATTTCCTCCAGCAGCTTCTTGATCGCCTCCGCGCCCATGCCCGCTTTGAAAGCGTCGCCGTATTCCTCCCGCGCCTCGCGGTATTCCGTTTCCGTGAGCAGTTGTTTGCGGCTCAGGCCGGTGTCGCCCGCGTCCACGACCACGTAAGAGACAAAATACAGCACTTTTTCCAGATTGCGCGGCGACATGTCGAGCAGGAGGCCCATGCGGCTGGGAATTCCCTTAAAATACCAAATATGGGAAACAGGAGCAGCGAGTTCGATATGGCCCATGCGCTCGCGCCGCACTTTGGCCCGCGTCACCTCCACCCCGCAGCGGTCGCAGATTATGCCTTTATAGCGCACGCGTTTATATTTGCCGCAGTGACATTCCCAATCGCGGGTGGGGCCGAAGATTTTTTCACAAAAAAGTCCGTCCCGCTCCGGTTTCAGGGTGCGATAATTTATGGTTTCCGGTTTTTTGACCTCGCCGAACGACCACTGCCGGATCATCTCCGGCGACGCGAGACCGATGCGCATCCGGTCAAAATTGCTTACATCTAACATTCAGGCGCTCCCTTCTTTTCCATGCGCGGCGCGGTTATTTCTCAAAAAAATCGTCGCCGTCCGTCAGCAGATCGTCCGTAAAACCGGCCAGGTCGTCTTCCAATTCATCCGGCAGCAGGTCGTCTTCCAGTTCGCCGGGCAGCAGTTCATCCTCGCCTAAAAGCTCGTCGGTCAGGAGAATGGCCTTGGGCAAAAAACCGTCCTCGCCGCCGCTAAGATCCGCCGCGCCGATTTCGTCCCCGTCTATGATCGCGGCTCCGCCGCCGTATTCATCATCATCATCATGGCCGTCCAGATCGCCGCCGTCCTCATCCAGACCGTCGTCCAGATCGCCGCCGTCCTCATCCAGGCTTTCATCGTCGTCCTCATCCAGGCTTTCGTCGTCATCGTCGTCGTCATCGTCATCGTCATCATCGTCGTCGCCGCCCGCCCAGCCGCGGCGGCGGCCGAGCAAATCGTCGTCGTCATCGTCGTCATCGTCGCCAAACTCGTCGCTTTCCAGGAAAAAGGGACGGCGGCGGCGCGGCTCCGGTTCGGCTTCCTCCGGCGGGAATTCGGGGCCGTCGTTTTCCAACTCCGCGATATCAAGGTTTTCGTCGTCGGAAAGAACGGAAACGTCCAGTCCCAGGCTCTGCAATTCCTTGATCAGCACCTTGAAGGATTCCGGCACGCCCGGCTCCGGGATATTTTCCCCTTTGACCACGGCTTCATAGGTCTTGACCCGGCCCACTATATCGTCGGATTTCACGGTCAGGATTTCCTGGAGGGTAAAAGCGGCGCCGTAAGCTTCCAAAGCCCACACTTCCATTTCCCCGAACCGCTGGCCGCCAAACTGGGCTTTGCCGCCCAGCGGCTGCTGAGTCACGAGCGAGTAGGGGCCGGTGGAGCGGGCGTGAATTTTATCGTCAACCAGATGATGCAGTTTCAGCATATACATGTAGCCGACGGTGATTTCATTGTCAAAAGGCTCGCCCGTGCGGCCGTCGTAAAGGACGGTTTTGCCCGTCTCCTTCAGGCCGGCTTCGCGCAGGGCGTCCACCACGTCGCTTTCCTGAGCGCCGTCAAAAACCGGGGTGGCGATATGGCGGCCCAGCGTTTTGGCCGCCCAGCCCAGATGAGTTTCCAGCACCTGGCCGATATTCATGCGCGAAGGGACGCCCAGGGGGTTCAGCACTATTTCAATCGGCGTGCCGTCCGGCATGAACGGCATATCCTCCTGGCTCATGATGCGCGAGATAACGCCTTTGTTGCCATGGCGGCCGGCCATTTTATCCCCGACGGAGATCTTCCGTTTTTGGGCGATGTAAACCCGCACGAGTTGGTTCACGCCGGGGCCCAGCTCGTCGTTGTTTTCCCGCTTGAATACCTTGACGTCAACTATTTTGCCCGCCTCGCCGTGCGGCACCCGGAGAGAGGTGTCGCGCACCTCCCGCGCTTTTTCGCCGAAAATCGCCCGCAAGAGGCGTTCCTCCGCCGTCAGCTCCGTTTCGCCCTTGGGCGTGACCTTGCCGACTAAAATATCGCCGGGGCGCACCTCGGCCCCGATGCGGATAATGCCGCGGTCGTCCAAATCGCGCAGCACTTCCTCCCCCACGTTGGGGATGTCGCGCGTGATCTCCTCCGCCCCCAGCTTGGTGTCTCTGGCGTCCGCCTCGTATTCCTCTATATGAATAGAAGTAAAATAATCGTCTTTGACCAAATTTTCGCTGATGAGGATGGCGTCCTCGTAATTGTAGCCTTCCCAGGGCATGAAAGCCACAAGCACGTTCTGGCCGAGGGATAATTCCCCGTGGTCGGTGGAAGGCCCGTCGGCGATGACTGCGCCCGCTTGCAGCCGCTGGCCGTTTTTCACGATCGGGCGCTGGTTGATGCAGGTGCCCTGGTTGCTGCGCTTGTATTTCAGCAGTTCGTAATCCTTCAGATCACCGGATTCCTCCCGGATCAGCACGTTGCGGGAAGTCACTTTTTCCACGACGCCGCCGCCGGTCGCCAGGACGCAGACGCCGGAATCCACAGCCGCCTTGTATTCCATGCCGGTGCCGATGTAGGGGGCCACGCTGCGCAAAAGCGGGACGGCCTGCCGCTGCATGTTGGAGCCCATGAGAGCGCGGTTGGCGTCGTCATGCTCCAAAAAGGGGATGAGGGCGGTGGCGATGGAGACCATTTGTTTCGGCGATACGTCCATATAATGGATGGAGTCGGGGGGCGCGAGGATAAAATGCTCGCCGTGGCGGCATTCTACTTTTTCCGCCAAAAACTCGCCGTCGTCGCCGGTCAGGGCGTTGGCCTGCGCGATGGTAAATTTTTCCTCTTCGTCCGCCGTCAGATAATCGATATTGTCAGTCACCCGGCCGTTTTCCACCCGGCGGTAGGGAGCTTCGATAAAACCGAAGGAATTGATGCGGCCATAGGTACTCAAAGAACCGATGAGACCGATGTTCGGGCCTTCCGGCGTCTCAATCGGACACATGCGCCCGTAATGGGAGTGATGAACGTCGCGCACCTCAAAACCGGCGCGCTCCCGGCTGAGGCCGCCCGGCCCCAGGGCGCTGAGACGGCGTTTGTGGGTCAATTCGGCCAGAGGATTGGTTTGATCCATGAATTGGGACAGCTGGCTGCTGCCGAAAAATTCTTTTATCGCCGCCACCACCGGGCGGATGTTGATGAGCATTTGGGGAGTGATGCCTTCGGCGTCCTGAATCGTCATTCTTTCCCGGATCACGCGCTCCATGCGGGAAAGGCCGATCCGGAACTGGTTTTGCAGCAGCTCGCCCACCGAGCGGAGGCGGCGGTTGCCCAGATGGTCTATGTCGTCGGTCAGGCCCTCGGTGGCGATGATGTCCAGCAGACGGGCGATGGCGGCGATTATATCTTCTTTTGTGAGTGTGCGCTTGCTGTCCGGCACTTCCAGGCGCAGTTTTTTGTTCAGCTTGTAGCGGCCGACTTTTGCCAGGTCGTAGCGGCGCGAATCGAAAAACAAAGCCTGGAGCAAGGTTTGGGCGCTGTCCACCGTGGGCGGTTCGCCGGGGCGCAGGCGTTTGTATATTTCCACCAAGCCCTCGTCTTTGCTGGAAGAGCTGTCTTTTTCCAGCGTGACGAGTATGTTGGGGTTTTCGCCGAAAAGTTTGAGGATGGCGTCGTCCGTGCCATAGCCCAGGGCGCGCACCAGCACGGTCATCGGCAGTTTGCGCGTGCGATCGACGCGGACGTAAACGATGTCGTTGACGTCGCTTTCAAATTCCAGCCAGGCGCCTCTGTTGGGGATGATGGTGGCTCCGTACAGTTTTTTGCCGCTTGTGTCAACGCTTTCGGAGTAGTAAACGCCGGGCGAGCGCACCAGCTGGCTGACTATGACGCGCTCCGCTCCGTTGATGATAAAAGTGCCCTTGGGCGTCATCAGCGGGAAATCGCCCATGAACACTTCCTGTTCTTTTACCTCGCCCGTTTCCTTGTTTATCAGGCGAACCTTGCCTTTGAGGGGAGCGGCGTAAGTCACGTCCCTCTCTTTACATTCCTCGACGCCGTATTTGGGTTCTCCGATACCGTAGTCCAGGAACTCAAGTTCCAGATTTCCGGTGAAATCTTTTATCGGCGATATGTCGCGAAACATCTCGCGCAGACCTTCTCGCAAGAACCAGTTGTAAGAATTTTGTTGAATTTCTATCAGATTCGGCATGTCCAAAACTTCGCGCAATCTGGCAAAACTCCATCGTTCCCTAGATCCCACACGGACGGGAAAAACCATTCACGTCACCCTTCCAATATACAGTATTTTTACAACACAAAAACAGCAAAAGCAAGGACGCTCACGCGAACCTCGCCACTTCGCCTAAGAGGATATCTTAAAAGAGACATAATTCATTGATGCGTTAGTCTCCCGGTTATTCACGGCTTAAACAGTGATGTTTTTTTATTATAGCAATATTGGAGCCTTTGGTCAAGCATTTTTGAGGAAAATTTTTATTCCAAATTTTGCCATATGGCTTTTCATATTGCAGTCAATAATTTTTTGCATAATTGCATAATTCTATGGCGCTGTTTAAAACATCATCATACCCAGAATCAATTTGTTATTACTTTTTTGTATCTTTAATCTGTATCCGTTATATCAATAAAGACTATTTCATTTTTTGTTGTGTCCGCTATGATGAACGAATAATCCCACGCCACATCATAAAACCATTTTGCGTTCTCTATTTCTACAATATAATAATTAAATTCCTCAAACCTGATTTCAAATTCATTTTCAACAAATTCCGCCGCTGTTTTCCACGCGGCTCTTTGCTCAATTCCTTTTGTATACGCTCCGCCATAACCCAATATTCGGGCCAGATTCCCCGATAATGAATAAATATCCGTGAAATATTCTATTACTTTTATTACCGGGGGTTCATTATTCAGCCCCAAATAAGGCCGGCTTTCAAGAACAGCATTGTTTTTATATATATTTTCAACAAATCGCCTGTCATTTATTATAAAATAGTTAAGAGGATTTTCCTGAGTGATTTTGTATTTACTTAATTTCACGCCTCCATTCGAATACATTTTATTGATTTCATTCTTTAAAGTATCCGCCGCTTGCGTCCAAGCGTTTGATTTTTCTAATTTTATATTCTCCCATAAATTATCCAATTCTTCTTCTGAGGGAATATTTCCCGTGAACTTAAATTTTCTCATATTATTTGCCATATCCCTCCGGCATCGGTATTCCTTTTTCCGCGGCGCGGCTTATATTTTCATATTGCTTCATTGTTTTAATTTTTTGTTCATAATTTTCAATCGCCATATCAAGCACCGCGCTCCCTAAAATTATCCGCAAAGGCGGATCTTCCATTTCAATTATTTTTAACAGCACATCGGCGGCAATCTCAGGCAAACTGTCAATAGATCCTTGAGAGTATTGTTTTTCCAAATCTTCACGAACTTTTTGATAATCATCTATTGGCGTTTCATATCTCATGTCCAAATAAAGATTTGTCCAATATCCGCCGGGCTCAACAATAATAATTTTAACGCCAAAATAAGACGCTTCCTGCGATAACGCCTCGCATAAGCCTTCCAAAGCGAATTTGCTGGCGCTATATAGACCGGAAGACGCTCCTGACAACAAGCCGCCAATACTGGTTATTTGTATTATTTTTCCACTCCGCTGTTGGCGTAAATATGGCGTTACTGCCTGAATAACCCACAATGAACCCAAAAAATTGGTATTTATTGTGTCCATGACGTTTGATTCAGACAATTCCTCAACCATGCCTGAAACCATTATGCCCGCATTATTAATAACGATATCAATTTTACCGAAATGTTCCGCGCCGGCCTTTACCGCCTCAAAAACATTGGGACGTTTTGTGACATCAGTTTGTATATACAATAATTCCCTACTATATTTTTCCTCTAAATCAGCAAGATTTGTTTTTGTTCTTGCTAATGCGATCACATTATCGCCACATTCAAGCGCCTTTTGCGTATAGGCGTAACCAAGCCCTTTACTTGCGCCCGTTATTAACCAAACCCTATTTGCCATATTATCCTCCGCGGCGGCAAGCCCAGTATATCTTATCCATTGCAATCCGCTCTATTATTCCAATCCCATGCGCTCTTTTACGCGAGGATACAATGGCCGGTCTATAATACAGCCTTCAGAAACAATTGGGGATCCGCCTTTTTCCGTAAACGTATAAATATATGGCGGTTCTCTAATTGCCGTTTTATAAAATCTCTTTAGTAATTCCATTGTATCATCAATCTTCTTTATTGATAATTTTCCCAGTATTTCATTTTGCGCTTCGGCATAGTCTTCATCTTGTATTTCAGTATAGCGTCTTTTATTGTCTGCTTCCATTTTTAATGTATATTTTTCAAGCATTTCATCATTCTTATACAAATCAATATAGAGATAATCCATCCAACACGAACAATTTAACAATAATTCAAATAATTCCGTTATATTTCCCGCTATCCGCCCGGTTTCTCCTTCCGAACTGTTAAATCCTATTGATTTATCATCAAGTAAAATATATTCCCCGCCGCTCGCGTCACACCCACACGCCGCGCCGTCAATATTCCAAACCATTGTCCCATTTGCGTCATTTGGTTTTTGATATTCAGGATATATTTCGATATCACAAAACCCCATTATTTTTTCATGTAAATCATTGTCTTTTTTTATTATGTTCAATAAATCCATTGCTTCCTCCAGCTTTTATTATTCCAGATCTTTTTAGCGCCTTACGGATTGAAATTCCTGTTTTATTTGCCATATTATCTTCCGCGGCGGCAAGCCCAGTATATCACAAATGATCGCGGGACTCAACGGCAAAAAGAACAAAATCTACCAGTTATTCAGCGCGTATCAGGGGGCAAAGAGTTTGCAAAACAAATTGGCGTATGGTAAAATAATATAAATTTGCAGGCGGGGTGAACTCGGGTGAAACGCCCGGACTATCCCAGTAACCGTGATGCCGGCAAGCGGCCGCAAGGCCGGACGCCGCGCTAAGTCGGGTCGCCGCGTTTGCAAATGAACAGTCCTCTCCGCTGCGGGACGGAGCGACGGGCGCAAAAAAGCGTGCCCCCAAGTTCCTACTGCGGCCCAGCGGGAGGAACATTTTATTTTGGGAAAGGAGCGCAAATCAACTATGCGCAAACCGCTGATCCTCGCGTTCGCCGCAATGCTGGCCCTCGCCTTCCTGGCGGGATGCGGCCAGGCAGCGCCCGCCGCCGCGCCGTCCGACCCGGCCGCCGCGCCGCTGACCGTTGACCGGGCCGGCAACCCGATAACTCCGCCGGAGCAAGTCGAGCGGATCATCGCCCTTTCGCCCGCCATCACCCAGACCTTGATCAATCTGGGCCTGGCCGGCAAGCTGGTCGCCGTCGATATGAACTCCGCCGTCTTTGAGGGTATCCCCGCGGATCTGCCAATCGTAGACATGCTTTCTCCCGACGGGGAACTGCTGCTGACGCTCAACGCGGATCTGGCGCTTTGCTCGGCCATGACCGGCTATGACGGCAGCGAGCCGCTGAAACTCCTTGCCGACTCCGGCGTTTGCGTCGCCGCCATCCCTTCCAGCGACAGCATAGAAGGGATCAAGCAGGATCTGGTCTTTATCGCCGGGATAACGCGAACGGAGGACAAGGGGGCGGAGATCGTCGCCGGGTTGGAGAGCGGGATCCGGGCGGTTGAGGACGCTATCGGCGCCGCCGAAAAAAAGAGCGTCTATTTCGAGATCGCCGCCGCTCCCGCCGCCTATAGCTTCGGGGCCGGCACTTTTATGAACGAAATGATAGAAATCGCCGGCGGCAGAAACATTTTTGCCGATATAGACGGCTGGCTGGCCGTATCGGAAGAACAAGTGATCGCCCGCGACCCGGATGTCATATTTACCAATGTCGTCTATCTCGACGCGCCTGTCGATGAAATCCTGTCCCGCGCCTCGCTGCAAGAGGTAACGGCGGTCGCCCAAGGGCAGGTATTTTTCGTGGATAATTTCTCAAGCTCTTTGGCGAACGAGTACATCCTCACGGCAATACGCCAGATGGCGGCGGCTTTACATCCGGATTTATGGCCAAACAGCTGAAAGCTAAAACGGCGGCGCGCGGACAGTACGCGATCATGGCGGCGTTTATCGCCGTCGCCGCCGTCACCTCGGTCGCCGCCGTCTGCGCCGGCAGCGTTCCTATCCGCGTCTCCGACATTTCTTCCGTGCTGATCAGCCATATTTTCAACCGGCCGCTGCCCGCGGACGTGGACAAGGCGACGGACACTATTTTATGGACTCTGCGCGTTCCCAGGGTCATCCTCGCTTTTACCGTCGGCGCCTCCCTCGGCGTCAGCGGCGTGGTCATGCAGGCAGTGCTGCGCAACCCGCTCGCTTCTTCCTATACGATCGGCGTCTCGGCGGGGGCGTCTCTGGGCGTGGGAACGCTGATGATGTTCGGCGTCAGTTTTCCAATTCTTGGAATGTTCGGCTATCCTCTGGCCGGCTGCATAGCCGGGATAGGGGCGATAACGCTGTCCATCTTTTTTTCCTCCGCGCTGGACAGAAATCTGTCCAGCAACACCATAGTGCTGGTCGGCATGGTGTTCTCGCTTTTTATCTCCGCTCTGATCACGCTGATAACCGCGCTCAACACCACGGTTTTGCAGCGGCTCACCTACTGGCAGATGGGCAGTTTCAACATGCGCGAATGGTCGCATACCCTCACCGTGCTGCCGGTGGCGGTGTTACTGACCGGCTGGCTCGTCCTGCGGACGAAGGAGCTGGACATCCTGACTTTCGGGGACGAGCAGGCCGCGCTCATGGGGATCAACGTCAGGCGGGAAAAATGGCTGCTCCTGTATCTGGGGGCGGCGCTGACGGGCGCGTCGATCTCCTTTGTCGGCATAATCAGTTTTGTTGACCTTGTCGCGCCCCATATCGTGCGGCGCGTGTTCGGGGCGAAACACAAAATCGTGCTGCCCATGACGGCGGTTTGCGGCGGCGTCATAATGGTGTTTTCCGACATTATCGCCCGCACAGTCCTGCCGGGGCGGGAGCTGCCGGTGGGCGTCGTGACCGCGCTAATCGGCGCGCCTTTTTTCGCTTTCGTTTTTTTCAAACAGAGGAGGGTCAATTAGAAAAATGTCTCTGGTTGAAATCCGCAATGTCAGCGCCGGCTACGGCGGCGTGAAAGTCATCACCGACGTCAGCCTCACCGTGCGCGAGGGCGAGCGCGTGAGCATCATCGGGCCGAACGGCTGCGGCAAAACCACTTTGCTGAAGGCGATCTGCAAGCTGATCCCACTCATGGACGGCAATATCAAAGTGCGGGGGGAGAGCATCCGCACCATCGACCGCCGCAAACTGGCCACCACGATTTCCATGATGGCCCAGATTTCAGAGCAGTGGTTTGATTTCACCGTGCTGGACACGGTGCTGATGGGGCGTTACAGCCACCGGCGCGGCGTGTTGGCGACAAGCACGAGCGCGGATTTGCGCGTCGCGGAGGAATGTCTGCGCACGGTCGGCCTGCTCGACTGCGCCTATGATTCGATCACCTGTCTCTCCGGCGGCCAGCGCCAGCGGTTGATGCTGGCCAGGGCCTTCGCCCAGGAGCCGGTCATCATCGTGTTGGACGAACCGACCAACCATCTGGATCTGAAACATCAGGCGGAGTTGTTTGAGCATCTCCGCCGCTGGGTTTCCCAGCCCGGCCGGGCGGTCATCCAGGTTATGCACGATCTCAACCTTGCCCGGATGTATTCTGACCGCGTGCCACTGATGAGCGGCGGCCGGCTGATCGCCGAAGGCTCGCCGGACGACGTGCTGAGTACGCCCGTTTTGGACGATACATACGGCTACGGTATCCGGCAGTTTATGAAAAAATCTTTGCGGTTATGGGAGGATAACGCCGATGACTGAAAAACCTTACAAAAGCCCCTACCAGGCCTACCCGTTCCTGGCGGAGCCGGGGGCCGATCTGCGCTGTGATTTTGAAATAGCGACCGACGAATTCGCGAGCGAAGTCGGGCTGCTGGCGGCGCTGCTCCGCCGCCGGGGCGGGGACGACTACCAGGCCCTTGCCGGCGAACTCATCGAAGTCGAAACTTTGGTCTACCACGCCAATCCAACCTTGCGCACTTTTTTCAGTGTCACAGACGCCGAGTTAAACTGGTTAAACGACCGCGCCGCCGCCCTATATGAGCAGGCCGGCGGCAAGCAGGAAAGCTTGTTTCAGCTTCCGGCCGGAAGCGAGGAAGCCTGCCGCGCTCATATCCTGCGTTCCAAGGCGAAAGCGCTGACGCGGCTGTCCTACCGGGCGGCGGAGAGCGGACTGGCCGTTCCGGCCGGGCTGTACGATTTTCTCAATATGTTATCCGGGTATTTTTACCGGCTGGCGCTGCGGCTCAACCGGCTCGCGGGAACAGGGGAAATCGCCTATCACAGCCGCAACTATAAAATCAATAATCCTCAAACAAAATCGTCATAATTCGCATAGGCAAAACTATGACCGATACGTTTAAAAACTATATAACCGTAAACCACATGCAATATAAAGTTAATGATATATCGTTTTCCATTATTTTCCATTATTCCCATTTGCATCCCACTCCGCCAGTACATAAACCGTCTCTCCGGAACAAAATTCTACTCATTCGCACGAAAATTCTATTGTATTTCAAAGTTATTTGTGGTACACTACCCTTATATCAGGGCAAGGAGTGAAAACGAGGTGAGCGCGATGCCAGTCAGTTACAAAAAGCTGTGGAAGATATTGATTGACAAGGACATGAAGAAGCAAGACCTGCAAAAGGCGACCGGCATATCATGGAGCGTAATAACCAAGCTGTCAAAAAGCGAGACAGTCAGCATGGAAGTGCTGATCAAGATTTGTAGATATCTGGGATGCGACATCGGCGACGTCATGGAGTTGCTCCCGGAAGAAGACATCTGATCATAATATTACTTATGCCGCGTCGGACGAGCGTCAACTATGACATCGCGGAACTGACAGGCGGCGCAGAAATTGTGCTGCAAAAGGAGATAGGCATATGCAAACAATAGAATCGGTGAGAAGGCTGGTGGTTCCGATTGTGCGCCAATATGGAGTTAAAAAGGCGGCGGTTTTTGGCTCGGTCGCCAAGGGAAACGCCCACGAGGATAGCGACGTTGATTTGCTGATTGACAGGGGAACGCTAAGGAGCCTATGGCAGTTTGCCGGCATGGTTGACGACTTGGAAAAAGCCCTTGGCGTCCATGTGGACGTTTTGACCTATGATCAATTGCAAGATGCGTTCATGGGCGCCCCAATCGGCAGGGAGGTGGTTATCTATGAAGAAGAGTGACGAGGTTATTCTGAAAAAGATCATCAAATACGCGGATGACGCCGCCCTGGTCGTAAGCGAGTACGATTTCAACAAGCCCGACGAGTACCTCTTGGCGATTGTGGAAGTGGACGGCGGCGGCAATACAGCGACTGTTTACTTGAAGAAACCTTTCCGGGAGCGCCCCGACTTCGCCGCGACGAGCGTGAACTACGACATCGCAGATTTGACGGGCAGCTCGGAAGTCGTGCTTTGCACAAAGGGGAAGGAGAAAATAGATGCCTGAGTTTCATACCATCCGCGCAGTGGCGGCTCGGTTGGCGGAGGATTATCCAATCAAAAGCTTGTCTTGCTTCGGTTCTTATGCCGAGGGAACGCAGACAGAACATAGCGACATTGACTTTCTTGTCGAATTTACGACGCCGAGCATCTCGCTCATTAAACTGTCTGGTTTGAAACATCGTCTGGAAGAGCAGCTTGGTCTGCCGGTGGACTTAATTCATGCGCCGATTCCGGACGATTCGTACATCACAGTGGGTAAGGAGGTGTTGATTTATGAACGAGCGTGACCGCTCGGTACTGCTTCACATCGCCGAGGAAGCTGTGATGATTGAGCAGATGCCAGTCTTAAAAAATGATGTTGAGACGATGCTTCATGACATATAAAAAGAAACTGATCGAAGTGGCGCTGCCGCTGGAAGCAATCAACGCGGAGTCAGCCCGCGAAAAATCCATACGCCACGGGCATCCGTCTACCCTTCATTTATGGTGGGCAAGCGGGCTTTGGCGAGTTGGCGCGGCGATATACGGACATCGCAAAATGAGAACACAAAAAACATGGAGATGTAATAATGATTGGCGCGATAATAGGCGATATTGTCGGCTCCCGCTTCGAGTGGAACAATATCAAGACAAAAGAGTTCGAGTTTCTTACCTACCGTTGCGAGTTCACCGACGACAGCGTGATGAGCCTTGCCATCGCGAAGGCCCTGCTTGACTGCGGCGGCGACT
>JAIRRL010000186.1 GCA_031255985.1 Gracilibacteraceae bacterium | reverse complement strand
TAGCGCCTCGGAGTTTTTTCGCACCGAGGGCGGGATCACATAGCGAAATCCCGTTTCCCGCGTATAACGCTGCGAGCGCTGGGAATAACTGGCAATTCGGTGCCGCACCAGTTGATGCGACAAGGCGCGCGAAACGCCGTCCACGGAAAATTGAAAACTGACATGCTCAAAAGTGGACAAATGACCCATGCTGTATAATTTTTCCACCAAACGGACAGTGTTTTCCCTCTCCAGCCCAGCCAGCAGTTCAGGCGCGGCGACGGCGGAATAACAAAGCCGGGCGGCGGCGGCGACGACTTTTTCCGGTTCCGGCGTGTATGAAATCAGATTCACTTCCATGCGATCTTCTCCGTCACATTCTCCGTCACATTCTCCGTCATCTTCTCCGTTACATTCTCCAGCATCTTCCCCAGCATTTCCTCCAAACGGGCCTTCTGGCCGGTGATATGCCAATAACCTGCTAAAACTTCCAGCGCCGTCGCCTGGCGATAGGCGGCAAGATCCGCGCCCTGAGGCCGCCGGCCGCCGGTATTGCGTCCGAGTTTGCACACATACGCTTCCTCTTCCGTCAAAAAAGGTTTCAGGCGGAGAATCAGTTCCGCCTGACTTTCGGCCCGCACGAGGGCCACGGCGCGCAAATGCAGTTCATCGGCTTTGGCGGCGGCGCCGCCCGTCAGCAGATGTTCGCGCACCCATAGCTCAAAAACGGCGTCGCCCAGCCAAGCCAGAGCCGTGATATTATAACCGCGCCACCCGGCGCCGTCCGTCTTCACGGCGCCGAGTACCAGCGGGCGCCCTGCGGCGTGTCCTCAATCACTAAACCGGCCTCTTTCAAACGATCCCGGATTAAATCCGCCGTCGGCCAATCTTTTTTCGCTCTGGCCCCGGCGCGAATATCAATAAGCAAAGTCATCAAGGCCGCGATCCGCGCCTCTTCCGCCCCCAAAGCCCCGGCTGCTTCCGGCGTGATCACCAAACCCAAAACCGAAGCCAGCTCGCGCAGCGTCGCCGCCGCTTCTGTCAGCGCCGCCGGCAGCGCGTCCGCCGCCGCCGCCGCAATATTGAGACTGTGGGCCAGATCGAAAAGCGCGGCGTAAGCCTGAGCGGAATTAAAATCGTCGTCCATCGCCGCGGTGAAATCCCGCCGCGCCGCCGCCGCCGCCGCGCGCAAATCCGTCTTTGTCCCCCCCGGCCGGCTCGCGCCTTCCTCCGCCAGGCGCCAGGCTGTTTTCAGCCGCTCCAGCCCCTTGCCCGCCATCACCAGTTTTTCCCCGTCAAAATCCAGCGGGCTGCGGTAATGCGTTCCCAGCAAATAAAAACGCACTATATCGCCGCTCCATTTTTTCAGCAGATCCCGTATGAGAAAAAAATTGCCTTCCGACTTGGACATTTTTTCCTGGTTAATCGTGATAAAGGCGTTGTGCATCCAGTAGCGGGCCATGATTTTTCCATCCAGATAACCTTCCGTCTGCGCGATTTCATTTTCATGATGCGGAAAAATCAAGTCGCCGCCGCCGCCGTGAATATCAAAGGAAGGGCCGAGGTGTTTAAGCGACATGGCGGAACATTCGATATGCCAGCCGGGGCGGCCGGGTCCCCAGGGACTCGGCCAGGACGGCTCCCCTTCTTTCGCTTTTTTCCACAGGGCAAAATCCATCGGGCCGCGCTTGCGGGGATTAGGATCAACACGGGCGCCGGCGACCATATCCTCGGTCGAGCGGCCGGAAAGCTTGCCGTACCCGGCAAAACGGTCAACGGCGTAATAAACGTCCCCTTCCGTCGCGTAAGCCAGTCCTTTTTCGATAAGGCCGCTGATAATATCCCGCATTTCCGCGATGTTTTCCGTCGCCCGCGGGTGAACCGTCGCTTTTTGTATGCGCAAAGCGGCCGCGTCCGTAAAATAAGCGTCGATATATTTTGCCGCCAGAGCGTCCGTCCCGCTGTTTTCCTCTCTGGCGCGGGCAATTATTTTATCGTCAACGTCGGTAAAATTCTGCACATAATTGACCGTGTAACCACGCCAGGTAAAATAACGCCGGATCATATCGAAAACAACTAACATTCTGGCGTTGCCCAGGTGGAAATAATCATAAACCGTTGGCCCGCAGGCGTAAATGGATACTTTGCCGGGTTCGCGCGGAATAAATTCTTCCTTCCGGCGGTTCATTGTGTTATATAGCCGAATCACCCTGTTTTCCTCCCAGTTTTTCTTCTTTGTATTTTAACGGAAAGCGCGGAAAAAGACAAGTCCGCCGCGATGGGGCGGAAACGCTCATTCCAGTAAGCCCAGGCTTGCCGCGGCGGCGAAATTCAGCACGACGCTCGCTTCGTCCGCCGGCCCCAGACAAAAAAACTTTATGTCAAAGGGGTCGTCCGCCCGGTGAGCGGAATGAGACGACCGGTAATAATCCATATGCCGCCTGAAAAAGGAAATTATATCCATATACAGCCGCAGTTCGGCTTCCGTCGCCGGCCGGCCGCCGCTGTCGGCGTACTGAGTCAGAGTGCGCGACAGGCGGTTGAAAGCGTTCGTCATCGTATCCGTCTGCCGGCAAGCGGCCGCCCGGTCAAAAAGTTCCGCGTCATGGGCGGCGCGTTCCAGGGCCAGGGCGGCGCCCGCCGTTTGGGATACGCTGTCCGGACGCGTGAGGTATATATACAGGCGTTCGGGCAGCAGCCGCAAAATCTCCAGCCGCCGGGCCAGATCCATAAAATAATAACTGTCCTCCATCCGCTCGCGGGCGGTAAAGGAAAGCGAGGCGCAGACATCCGCCCGCAGCAGCAAAGTCCAAAGCGAGTTGTCCAGCAAATTATTGCTTAAATACCGCAATATCTCCGGCCCGGAAATATCCTGCTTGGCATATCGGTACTGCGCCCGCCCCACTTCCGGCCAGCGGCGAAGGGTCTCCCCCTCGTCGCGCGGGCCGGGCGGGACAAAAGAAGCGGCCGGCAAAACAAAAGCGCCGCATTTGACCGCGGGCAGATTTTCCCGCGCCGCGGCGGTAAAAAGGACGCGGTATAACGCCGGCAGCGCGTAATCGTCGCTGTCGGCAAAGCCGATATATTTCCCGGCGGCGGCGGCAATCCCGGCGTTGCGGGCAAGTCCCGGCCCGCCGTGTTCCCGGTGCAGAACCCGGACGCGCCTGTCGCGGGCGGCCCAAAAATCGCAGCGAGCGGAGGTCTCATCCCCGGAGCCGTCGTTGACGAGGATTAGCTCTAAATCATCCAAAGTTTGAGCGAGTACGCTCCGCGCGGCGCGGTCAAGAAAAACGCCGGGGGTGTCGCACACCGGCATAATCACGCTGACATCGGGCATAATATCCCCGTCCTTTCCGCCCGGCTTTTTCCGGGCGGCTTATTTCTTACGAGCGGCTTATTTCATAACCCACGCGGTCTTTCAGCAGCTCAAACGGCTCGCTGCGCGTGAGTCCGTTTTCATATGTTACGTCAATGAAAACCGATATGTCGTTTACAACGGAAGCGTCCGCCAAAGTCCAAGTGGTGCTCCAGGCGCCGGCCGCGTTGCGGTCCTCGGTAAAATCGACCGACTCCGGATCCAGACCGTCGCTTTCCACACGCAATCTGACGCTGACCGGCCGCATCTCCGGCAGCGGCATGTTTTGACTGATCAGGACAAAGATCGTAAAATCAACCGCGTTTGAGCCGCTGGCGAACGAGACCTTCAAATCCGTACTCCAGCGCGGCAAGCCGTACACGCTATAGGGTATAAGCGCCGTATCGCTTGATATTTCCATCGCCCCGCGCGCCGTCATCATATACTCATACTCATAATACGGCGACAGCAAAACGCGCGTACTGTATTCCAAAGCCTTCTCCTGCCGCAGTTCTTCTTCCGTCCATTCGGCTTCTCCCTTGGGACGGTAAAGAATAAACGGAGTTTCCGCTTCGCCCATACGGCTGAAAATCGCGTTGACCTGAACCGCCATGTTTTCCTGCCGTGAATTGTTTTTATCCAGCAGAAAAACACAATCCTGCAGCCAACGCTGCTCCCGCGCCAGACTGTTTAAAGTCTGATTCATTTCCGCCAGTTCCGTTTGCAGATTTTCCAGCAAAGAGCTGTTAGTCGGGGCCGGAGCGGCGTTTTTGATTTCCTGAACGGAACGCCAGGTGAAAATCTGAAAACCAAGCGACAGAAGCAGAAGCGTTAATACGGCGATCCACCGCCATCTGTTTTTCATAACAGAATCCTTGCCGGAAGCGCCGCTGCCGGCGGCCTCCGCGTCGTCTCTCCCCGGATTGCTCACGTTTCCAGTTTGCTGTTGACAGAGTTCAGCTTGTCCTCCATAGAGGATTTTTTATCCCGGCGATCATCAATTTTTATGGTGGTAACAAGCCGTTCCGCTCCCTCGGCGAAAACCGCCTCCTGCATATCGCGGACAGCGGCCAGCGCCTCGTCCAGTTCGCCTTCCAAAGTTGTAAACATCGGACCGAGGTCGCGCTTGAGGCCGGGCCGGCCGAGGATCGCTTTTTCCGCCGCCGCCACGTACCGGCTCACGCTTGTACCCACGCCTAAAGGTATTATATTCACCGCGACAATTGCCATGTAACTCCCTCCGCTATCGGCCGCGCGCCTGTTCGAGCGCCAGCCTTGAACATAAAAGCATTATACTTCTAAAAGCCCCGCTTGTCAACTCACGCTCTTGGCGGCCTTCTCATTGCAATATAATTCTGAATAATCAGAATTATATTTCTTTTTCTTTTTTTTTATTTGCCCTTGTGGAATCAGGAAATCTCTATATAATTGAGGGAGAAGCATTACAAATCGCGGTTGTTAGGGGGAGGACGGCATGAAACCTGTTAAAGTGGCGGATAATATTTGGTGGGTTGGAGCGGTAGACTGGGACACACGGAACTTCCACGGTTATTCGACGCTACGGGGTTCGACGTATAACGCTTATTTGGTTATTGATGATAAAATCACGTTAATTGACACCGTAAAGGCGTCGTTCTATGACGAGATGACGGCGCGCATTTCTGAGATTATCGACCCGGCCAAAATTGACGTTCTGATTTCCAACCACGTTGAAATGGATCATTCCGGCGCCTTGCCCCTGTTAATGGAGAAATTGCCGCGCGCGGTCATTTATACTTCGGCGGCGGGAGAAAAAGGCCTGCGCCTGCATTACAAAAAAGACTGGAATTTTCAGGTCGTCAAAACCGGAGACGTGTTAAACACGGGCCGGCGCAGTTTTACTTTTGTCAACGCCCCGATGGTGCATTGGCCGGACAATATGCTGACCTACTGTCCGGAGGAAAAGATCTTATTCTCCAATGACGCTTTCGGCGAGCATCTGGCGTCGGCGGAGCGTTTTGCCGACGAAGCCCCCCTGGGCATCGTGGAAGAGGAGGCGGCCAAGTATTACGCCAATATAGTCATGCCTTACGGGGCGCAGACGCAGAAGGCGCTGGCCGCCGCCGCCGGGCTGGACATCAGAATCATCGCCCCCAGTCATGGCCTGATCTGGCGCCGGGACATAAAAACCGTTATGGACTGGTACAATAAATGGTCGTCTGACCAGCCGGAAAACAGAGCGATCGTGGTTTACGACTCCATGTGGCACTCTACGGAAACGATGGCGCTGCGCGTGGGCGACGCTTTGGAACACGCCGGCGTACCGGCGAAAATGTGCAATCTGAAAACGACGCATATATCGGATATCATGACGGCGGTGCTTATTTCCAAATTCGTTTTCGTCGGCTCCCCTACCTTGAATAACGGTATTATGCCCACCGTTTCTCAGTTTTTGACGTATTTGGCCGGACTGGCCCCCAAAAACCGGATCGGCTTCGCTTTTGGCTCTTACGGTTGGGGCGGGCAGAGCGTGGGCATCGTCGAACGGATTATGCGCGAAGCCGGCGTGGAAATGCTTGACAGCGTGCGGATTCAATATGTCCCCACTGAGGAACAGCTGCGCTCTTTGAGCGAACACGTCGCCCAAGGCGTAAGAGCGCGTTTAGACGGCTAGAAGCGAGATTTAAACCAGACAGAAACGAGATTAAGACAAGATAGAAGGAGCGAGGAAAGTTTAGTGTCCAATTTTTCAGAACTAGGATTGAGCAGCCCGGTGGAGCGAGCAGTAGCGGCGATGGGTTTCGAGGAAATGACCCCCATCCAATCGCGCGCCATACCGCTGGCCATGCAAGGCGTGGATTTCATTGGCCAGGCTCAGACCGGGACGGGGAAAACAGCCGCTTTTGGCATCCCGATCACGGAAAAACTGCGGCCGGTTGCGGATTATGTCGCGGCGCTGGTCGTGACGCCCACGCGCGAGCTGGCTATTCAGGTGGCGGAGGAATTAAACCGCATCGGCCAGTATAAGCGGATTCGCGCTTTACCGATTTACGGCGGCCAGGATATCGAGCGCCAAATCCGGGCGCTGCGGAACAAACCGCCGATCGTGGTCGGGACGCCGGGACGCCTTATGGATCATATGCGGCGGCAGACTTTGCGCTTGCAGCGAGTTGAAATCGTAGTTCTGGATGAAGCGGACGAAATGCTCAGTATGGGGTTCGTGGAGGATATCGAGACAATACTGAGCGAAGTGCCGAAAGAACGGCAGACGATGCTGTTTTCCGCGACCATGCCGCGCGCCGTGCAGGAACTCAGCCGGCGTTTTATGCGCGAGCCGCAGTATATTGGCATCCAGCCCAAGGAAGTCACCGTGCCGAACACGGAACAGCAGTATATCGAATTGCCGGAAAAACTCAAATTTGACGTCCTGTGCCGGTTGCTGGACATCCAGTCGCCGGAGGCGGCGATTGTTTTCGGCCGCACAAAACGGCGCGTGGATGAGTTATATGAAGCCTTGAGCAAGCGCGGGTATTCGGCGGAGGGCATCCACGGCGACCTGGCCCAAACACGGCGGGACAGCGTCATGCGCCGTTTTCGCGCCGGGACTGTCGATATCCTGGTGGCGACGGACGTGGCGGCCAGGGGGTTGGATATCAGCGGCGTCACCCATGTTTATAATTTTGACGTACCCCAGGATCCGGAAAGCTACGTCCATCGCATCGGGCGCACCGGCCGCGCCGGCAAGAGCGGCCTGGCGATCACTTTCGTGACCCCGCGGGAAATGGGGCATTTGCGCCTGATCGAAACTATTACCAATAAAAGGATGAAGCGCCGGTCGCTGCCTTCCAGCGCGGACGCGCTGCAGGGGCAGCTGCGTCTGACGGCTGACCGCCTGATTGAGGCAGTGGCGGCAAAACAATATTTTGATTATCAGCCGTTGGCGGAAGAGTTGCTGGAAGAAATCGATTCCGTGACTTTGCTTTCCGCCGCGCTGAAAA
>JAIRRL010000159.1 GCA_031255985.1 Gracilibacteraceae bacterium | reverse complement strand
GATTATTTCTCCTATGAGGGTGAAGCGTATAAATGGGCGCAAACGGCGCAAATGGGAGACTCGATCTATTTGGAAGATATGGACACAGTGGTGCAGTATTTGGGAAGTACCGACGAGGATTTGCGGCCGCTCGCGGTAGCTTTTTATAATTATAGAAAAATTTTTAATAAGGTGGATCCGGAGCCAACCCCGGACAAGAAATGGAAAGTCCACACTGATATAATCAACCAGATAGCTCTGAAGGGGTGAAGTAAGCGAGAGTATTACGAACTTGAAGCGACGAATAACGCTTGGACGGGCAGAGAGCTTGAGCGACAGATAAATTCCATGCTCTACGAGCGGTTGTTGCTCGGCAATGACAAGGAAGCCGCGCTGCGGTCGCGCGAAAGGAGCGAATAAATCGGTCTATGCGGTCTGGGGGGTGAAGGGGAAAAATAAAAATTTGCGGAAACGGTGAATTTCTTTCATTTTTCACTTGCCTTTTAAATCCTTCTTTGATATAGTGTTTCTGAAATTGAGCAAAGGAGGGTTTTCACCATGTATGTGATCACCGACGACTGCATCAGCTGCGGTTCTTGTTTGGACGAGTGCGCTTCCGGCGCTATCAGCGAAGGCGATGGCAAATATGTAATCGATACGGACGCATGTTCCGAGTGCGGCGTATGTACAGAAGTTTGCGCCGCCGAAGCAATAATCGAAAAATAACCCCTGTTTTTTTCGCGTCGCCAACAGGAACTCTGCTGCAGGGTTTCTGTTTTTTTCTTCCCGCGGCGCGGTCTACGGCGATGAAAGGAGGCTGGGTAAAATGGCGACCGCTTTTAAATCCGCGCGTCTGCGCATCGGCGGCATGACCTGCCTGAACTGCCAGCACAGGATCGAAAAAAAACTCCGCGCCCTGAAAGGGGTCGCAAGCGCCCACGCGGACAATGCCTCCGGCGCGACGACCGTTACTTACGACGCCGGCGCCGTCACGCCCGCGCAAATTATCGCCGCTGTCGAAGCCCTGGGTTATCAGGTGCTGACCGCGCCCGGCCGAGAGACGGGCGGCGCCGTGCGAGCCGCCGGTTTTCTGATCATCATCGCCGCCCTCTACCTCTTTTTGCAGCGAACCGGCCTCCTGAGCCTGACCGCGCCGGAGCGCCTGGCGGAAACGGATATGAGCTACGGCGTCCTGTTCGTGATCGGCCTGCTCACTTCCGCTCATTGCCTGGCCATGTGCGGCGGAATCAACCTCTCCCAGTGCGGTCCCGCGCGGGCGGCGCAGGCGGCGGGCGGCGGCGGGCTCGCCCCGGCGTATCCGGCTCTGCTCTACAATCTCGGCCGGATCGCCGCCTATACGGCGATCGGCTTCATTGCCGGGGCCTTGGGCGCGGTGGTTTCTTTTTCCCCCGGAACGCAAGGGGCGCTGAAAATCCTCGCCGGGATATTCATGGCCGTCATGGGCGTCAATATGCTGGGCCTGTTTCCCCAACTGCGCCGTCTCATCCCGCGCCCGCCCGGATTTTTCGCCCGCCTGGCCGGGAGTGGCCAGGCCGGGGGCAAAGGCCCGCTGTATGTCGGTTTGCTGAACGGCCTGATGCCCTGCGGCCCTTTGCAGGCCATGCAGCTTTACGCCCTCTCCACCGGCAGCCCGTCCGCCGGCGCTTTGGCCATGCTGCTCTTCGGCCTGGGCACGGCGCCGTTGGTTTTCGGTCTAGGCGCGGCCGGCGCTGTTTTGGGCAAAAAATTCGCCCCGCAAGTAGTCGCGGCGGGAGCGACGCTGGTGGTTGTTCTGGGCATTTCCATGTTTTCCCAGGGGTGGAGCTTGGCCGGACTGTCGCTGGACGGACTGACGCCGCCCGGCGCGACGGCGGCCCGCAGCGGTGAAATCAGCGGTGAAATCAGCGGCGGGAGCGCAGGCGAGGGCCCGGTGATGGAAAACGGATCCCAAGTGGTGCGCAGCGCCCTCCGGAGCGGCCGCTACCCCAATATCGCCGTGCAGGCGGAAACGCCGGTGAAATGGATTATCGACGCGCCGCAGGGTTCGATTAACGGCTGCAATAACCGGATGATCATCAGCGAGTACGGCATAGAGTACAAATTTCAGCCCGGCGAAAACATAATTGAGTTTACGCCCGCCGAGGCGGGCTTGGTGCGCTATAGCTGCTGGATGGGCATGATCCGGGGAACCATCAATGTTCTGGCGAGCGAAGACGCGGCGGTAAAAACGAGGTGATCCCATATAATGGAAAATGAAGTATTGACCATCCGCGGCATGACCTGCGCCGTCTGCGCCCAGCGGATTGAGCGGACAGTGCGAAAACTCGCCGGCATCGGCCAGGCGAACGTCAACCTCGCCAGCGAAAAACTGTTCGTGGAATATGACGCGGCGGCGCTCCCCCTGGCCGCCATCAAGGAAGCCGTTACCAAAATCGGCTACGAGGTGGCGGAACAACCCGGCGCCGGGAGCGGCGGCGCGGCTGAGGCCAACGCCGGGGCCGGGAGCGGAGCCGGAACCGGCGGGGCGGCGGTAAGCAAAGCGGCGGCGGCCGCCGCGGCGGAGCGGGAGCGCAAGCAAAAGGAAATCCGCCTGATGTGGACGAAATTCATTGTCGCCGCCGCCTTTTCCCTCCCGCTGCTCTATATCGCAATGGCGCCGATGCTGGCCCACTACGGGCTGGCGCTGCCTTATCCGGCGGCGCTCGATCCCATGAGCCGCCCGCTCGCCCACGCCCTGGCGGAAATCGCGCTGGTCGCGCCGGTCGTCGGCGTGGGTTACCGGTTTTACACGGTCGGTTTCAAAGCTCTCTGGCAGCGCAGCCCAAATATGGACAGTCTGATAGCCGTCGGCTCCTCCGCCGCCGTGCTGTACAGTCTTGTCAATACGGGGCGGATCGCCGCCGGCGACTTGCAGGCGGTGGAAAGCCTGTATTTTGAAACGGCGGGCATGATTATCACCTTGATTTTGCTGGGCAAGACGCTGGAAGCTGTTTCCAAGGGCAAAACCGGCGACGCGATCAGAAAACTCATGGATCTCGCCCCGAAAACGGCCATCGTCGTCCGGGACGGGGCAGAGCGGGAAATCCTGGCCGAGGAAGTGGAAATCGGGGATATCGTCGCCGTGCGGCCCGGCGCGCAAATTCCGGTGGACGGCGCGGTGCTGGAAGGGCGCACCGCCATCGACGAATCGATGCTGACCGGGGAAAGCATCCCGGTGGACAAAAAAGCGGGCGATCCCGTATACGCCGCCTCTCTCAACACGACCGGCGCGATCCGTTTCCGGGCAAGCAAAATCGGCGGCGACACCGCTCTGGCCCAGATCATCAAACTGGTGGAGGAAGCGCAGGGAGGCAAAGCGCCCATCGCGGCCATGGCCGACAAAGTTTCCGGCGTATTCGTGCCCATAGTCTGCCTGATCGCGCTTGGCGCGGCGGCGGCCTGGTTGATCGGCACGGGCGGCGACCTGAAATTCAGTCTCACCATCTTTATTTCAGTGCTGGTCATCGCCTGCCCCTGCGCCCTGGGGCTGGCCACGCCCACGGCGGTCATGGTCGCCGTCGGCAAAGGGGCTGAGAACGGTATCCTCGTCAAAAGCGGCGAGGCTTTGGAAACAGCCCGCCAAATCGACGTTGTTGTTTTGGATAAAACCGGCACGATTACCGAAGGCAAACCCGCCGTGACCGACGTGCTGCCGGCGGCGGGTTTTGGCGCCGACGAGCTGCTGCAGCTCGCCGCCGCCGCGGAAAAAGGCTCGGAACACCCGCTGGGGCGGGCGATTGTGGCGGACGCCCAAAACAGAGGGCTGGAACTCCCGCAGGCGGACGCCTTCAACTCCTTGACCGGGCGCGGCGTCGAGGCCCAGATAGGCGGGCGAACCGTTCTCGCCGGCAGCGGCAGGTTTATGACGGAGCGCGGCGTCGCCCTGACGGGGTCGGCGGAGACCGATGCCGGCCGCTTGGCCAACGAGGGGAAGACGCCGATGTATATAGCCGCCGGCGGGCTTTTCGCGGGCATGGTCGCCGTGGCCGACGTGGTGAAACCCTCCAGCCGGGCGGCGATCGACAGTATCCATAAAATGGGAATAGCGACGGTCATGCTCACGGGCGACAACCGCAGAACCGCCCTGGCCATAGCCGCCCAGGTCGGGATTGACCGCGTCCTCGCCGAAGTTTTGCCTGGCGATAAGGCCAACGAAGTCAAAAAACTCCAGGGCGAGGGAAAAAAGGTCGCTGTAGTTGGCGACGGCGTCAACGACGCGCCCGCTCTGGCCCAGGCCGACGTCGGCGTCGCGATCGGTTCCGGCGCCGACGTGGCCATGGAAAGCGCGGATATCGTACTCATGCGCTCCGATCTCCGCGACGTTCCCACCGCGATTCATTTGAGCAGGCGCGCGATCCGCAATATCAGGCAAAACCTGTTTTGGGCTTTCGGCTACAATGTGATCGGCATCCCTATCGCCGCCGGTCTGCTGCGTCTTTTGTGGGGCGGCCCTCTGCTCAACCCGATTTTCGCGGCGGCGGCCATGTCCCTCAGTTCCGTGTCAGTGCTGGCGAACGCTTTGCGCCTGAAAAATTTTAAAGCGCCGGATCAGCAATAGCCGCAGCCATGAAAGCGAAGCTATGGACTGCGGTTGGATCTGAGGATGAGTGCAAGCAAATCATAGGCTAATTCTATTTTTTGACATGAATAGAAATAGATGATAGAATAAGGGAGGCGTTATTCTATCATTTTTTTGCAGTCTGGTTTGAAAAGGGGGGGAGCGCATGATCCGGTTATTCCTGCCCGTTTTATTCATACTGGTTCTCGTCATCATGTATCTGCTGTTCAAGATCGAAAACCTGAAGCAGACGCTGTCATACCGGGAATTCCCGCAACCGCCGGAAAAGGCGTGTCCGCATTGCGGCAGCCGGGCGCGGCTCATGTATCACTGTCCGTATTGCGATTCCAATTTTAGCTAAAAGAAAGAGAGGAAGGCATGAAGAAAGAAAAAGCGGGCGCCGCGCTGGGGGCGCTGAAAAAAAGTTGGGCCGTCATTGCCGTCGCGCTGCTCCTGGGGCTGGCGTTCATCGCGGCGCTGGAAACGGTGGATACCGGCTATGTGGGCATCGTGAAGGTGCTGGGACAGATGCAGGAGCAAAGCTTGGAGCCGGGTCTGCATTTTGTGATTCCCTTTGCCACGACAGTGACGGAAATGGACATCAAGACCCAGAAACTGGAGATTCCCGCGGAAGCGTCCAGCCGGGATTTGCAGCTGGTGACGGCGACGATTGTGGTCAATTACCGAGTGAACGATATTTACGCGACGAAACTGTACCGCTCCGTCGGCATGAACTATGAGCCGACGATTATCAGCCCGGCGGTGCTGGAGGCTTTTAAAGCGGCGGTGGCCGGGTATTCCGCCGATCAGCTGATTACGCAGCGGCCTAAGGTCAGCCAGGTCACTTTGGAGGAATTAAAAGCTAAAATTGAAAGTTACGGTCTCGTGGTGGAAGCTTTCAATATTGCCAATCTGAATTTTTCCGCTGAGTTTAACGCGGCGATTGAAGCGAAGCAGCAGGCGGAACAGGCGGCGCTGAAAGCGGAACAGGATCTGAAACGCATCGAGGTGGAAGCGGAGCAGAAGATTGCGCAAGCCAGAGCGATAGCGGACGCGACCCGTTTGCAAGCGGACGCGGAAGCCTATGCGATTGAAAAAATCAACGCGACGCTGCAGCAGAGTCCGACCTATGTCAATTATCTTATGGTGACCAGATGGGATGGCGCACTGCCGCTGGTGGAAGGCTCGTCCAATCCGATTGTTGATCTGCGGGATCTGACGGCCGCAGCCGGCGAGTGATTTGCTAAAACGGCTTTTTACCCTTATAAAGAGAGGAACCATATCGACTGCGCAATAACGCCCGCCTTCGGCGGGCTTGACATTTTTGCTTTTTTCGGCTATAGTAAGCTTTAAGATTCAGCGGGGGCTCGCCGGCGCGCCGGTAAGCAGCCGCGCCCGCCGCGGCGAAGAGGGGAGGATTCAGTTGAAAAAACGCTATTCCGTTATTATTGTGTCGCCTGATAATTCCCAAAAACCACGTCAGATAGAATTTACCTTGACCGTCAAAAAAATACTCATCGCTGCCGCCGCCCTGTTTTTCCTGGCAGTGTCCTTATTAGCCATCGCGAATGTCGCCCAGGCCTCCTACATAAAAGAGGTGCAGCGGAAAATAGCGTACAGCGAAGCGCTGGAAAAAGAAATCGCGGCCAAAAAGCTGGAAATCGACCGCCTGAACGGAATAACGGACTTGATCAACGCCGATTTGCAGGCAATCGCCGAATATGAATCGGAAATAAACTCCGTCCTCGATCTGCCGTCCCCCGCCGGAGCCGCCCCGGAATTGAGCCGCGGCGGCTCCGGGGAGCGGGAAGCGCCGGTCGCCGCCAGTCTGGACGAGGCGGCGGTACAGGTGGCCGCTTATACGCAGTCCATGAAGGAGATATATTCCGCTTCCCTTGCTTTTAACGAAACGCTGCGTCATTTACCCACCATTTATCCGACGAAAAACGGAGTGCTGAGTTCCGGCTACGGTTATCGGAGCAATCCTTTCGGCGGCAGATCTTCCGAGTTCCATGACGGGGTTGATTTTTCCTGCCCAATCGGCACGCCCGTCTACGCCGTCGCCGCCGGCACGGTAATATCGTCCTCCTACGAAAGCGGCTGGGGTTACAAAGTGACCATCTCCCACGGCAACGGCATCGTCACTTTTTACACGCACAACTCGCGCAATTTGGTTCAGGCCGGGGCGGTGGTGGACAAAGGCGATCTCATCGCTTATTCCGGCAATTCCGGCCGCAGCACAGGCGCGCATCTGCATTTCGGCGCTTCGGTCAACGGCGTTTCGGTTAACCCGCTCAGTTTTTACGAGTCAAAGGATTAAAGGAGTTATTTATGTTTGGCAAAAAAAAGGATAACGGCGCGGCGATTTCCGGTTCCGCCTCCGTTCAGGTTTGCGGCGAGGCGTCTTTGATCGCGCAGGACTGCTTTATCGAAGGAACGCTGCAAAGCGACGGCGACGTGCGCATTGACGGGCGCGTCAACGGCGCTGTCCGGGCGGCGGGTACTCTGACTTTGCGGGACACCGCCCAGGTGAACGCGGATATTTACGCGAAAAACGTGAAAATCGCCGGCGAATTGCACGGTAATATCCGGGCGGAGGAATTGGCGGAACTGACGGCTTCCGCTCGCGTTTTCGGCGACATCGCCACCGGCGCTCTCAAAGTGGAGCGGGGGGCGCGTTTTGTCGGCGCCAGTCTCGGCCAGTATGTAGCGCCCGTCATCGAGGGACAATCCCCGGAGCCGGAACTGCCGCCGGGCAGCGGCAGTTTTAGTTGAACGGGCGGTTAAGCTTCAATTGAGCGGTATTTCTTCTATATCTTCTATCAGACGGCTGTCGCTTCCCGGACAGCCGTAATTACAATTCCCGGTAAATGACTATTGGCGAAAATCTTTTTCGCCTTTATTTTATTGGGAGCTTCAATGACCGCGGTGAGCGAGTAATCGCTCTTGTAGTAAATGATATACTTTTTATTAGCCTTCATACTTCGGGCGGACATCTGATCCAAGCTGGTTTCCCGCAATAGTATCGCCTCCCCGTTTTGTTGGTAAAGTCATTGTACAACATTTTGTCTCGCATGTCAACATGTTTTTTGAGATTTTTTTGATAATGAGACAAAATGTTGTGGGGAAGGAGACTAAAACGCCGCGGGCGCTCTCCGCAGGGAACGCCGCCGCTAAGAAAAAGCCCAGCTTTTTGGGTTGAGTTCCCGGCGGCGTGAA
>JAIRRL010000111.1 GCA_031255985.1 Gracilibacteraceae bacterium | reverse complement strand
GCAGCAGGCGGCTTTGGCCCCCGCGCCCGCGACCGGCCCTTCCGGGCCGCCGCCGCTGCCGCCGGGAGGGGAAACCGTCACGGTCAGCGACCCGGCGGCTCTGATCCGCCCGCGCCTGGCGCGGCAGACGGCGGACAGAATCGTGGTTATGGCCGAAGAGGGAATCCGGCGTTTTGAAATGACTTTGCAGCCCGAACGGCTCGGAACTCTGACCGTCAAACTGACGATCGAGGCGGGCCGCGCCGCCGTGCGGATTGAAACAGCCAATCCCCTGGCTCATCAGATTATCACGAGCCAAACGGCGGAACTCAAGGAAATACTGACGCAAAATGGACTGCGGCCTGAATACGTCCATGTCGCCTACAGCAACAACGGCGGCAATCAGGGACAGAGCCGGGATGAGCGGCAGCCGGAGGAAAAACGCGGCTTGCCGGCCGGGCTGAATGAAACGGACGGAGAGAACGGCGAGGCGGCGGAGGAAGTTCTGAGCGCCGGCGCTTTGGATTACAGTGTTTGACGGAGGGTGTGCCAATGGCTATCGGTTATGATTTCGCCATTTCCACGGAACTTGACAGCGTAAGCGCTTCCAACGCGCGGGCCAGGCAAAACGGAATGACCGGAACGGCCGGAACATTCAGTCTGAACGATTTTTAGTATCTCTTTGCCACCCAATTGCAAAATCAGGATATGATGAATCCGGTGGACGACGGCCAGTTTCTGGCTCAGATGGCGCAAATGGCCCTGATTCAGGCTATGGATCAGATGAACTCAATGACTTTGACTTCCTACGCCTTTGGTTTTATGGGCAAGGACGTCGTCGTCAGCGATTTTGACGCGAACGGTCAGATCGTAAGCGAGAGAGGGCCGGTGGAAAAAGTGATCCTTTATAACGGCTCGCCGCAGGTTTACGTGAACGGCAAGGCTTACGGCGTGGAACAAATCATGGAAGTTTTCGCCTCCGGCGTAACGGCGCCGGAAGAAAGTGAGGAGGAATAAAATGTCAAGGGCGTTATACACTTCGGTTTCGGGCCTGAAAGCGCATCAGACCAAGATGGATGTCATCGCGAACAATATCGCCAATGTGAACACTTACGGCTATAAAACCAGCCGCGCCACCTTCCGCGATGTTTTCTACCAAAACATCAGCGCCGGCGGCGGTTCCAACGCGGCAACCGGCGGTCTGGGCGGCATGAACCCCTTTCAGGTTGGCTACGGCGCCGCCGTGGCCAGCATCGACACCAGTCACGCCAACACCGGCTACGCCACGACCAATATCGGCAGCGACTGCTATATCAACGGGGAAGGCTATTTCATCGTCGGTTCGCTGCAAGCGGGTTCCACCGAGGATTTCGGCCCGGTATACTACTCGCGGGTCGGCATGTTTGAGTTTGATGAAGCCGGCTGGCTGGTGGACATCACCGGCCGTCTGGTGGCCGGCGTGGAAGTCGGCGCGACAGGCAGCGGCCCCAACAACTCGTTTGAACACACAGAACTGTTTCCGATCCGCATTGATTACGCGACGTTGGACGGCGATCCGGCCATGCCGCTGAACAATATCAAAATCGGCTCGGACGGCGTGGTCAGCGCCGTGGGCGCCGACGGCGTCACTTACGCCTTTGATACCAGCGGCGGTTTGGTGGCGATCAGCGGCACGGGCGCCGCTACTGACGGTTTTATTGCGATCGCCCTGGCCCAGGTGCCGAATCCGGCGGGGCTGGAGATGGTCGGCAACAGCTATTACACTACTTCCGCCAACGCGGGGGATCCGCTCAATTATCAGACGGGGACGTACAATCTGGGCAGCATCCGCACCGGCGGGCTGGAAATGTCCGCTACGGACATTTCTCAGGAGTTTGCCGATATGATCATGACCCAGCGGGGTTTTCAGGCGAACGCCCGTATTATCAACGTGGTGGACGGTATGCTGGAAGAAGTGGTGAATCTGAAGCGTTAAAATATAATTTAAAGCTCAGAGCTTGAAGCTTTGAGCTTTATACAATGAAAGGCCGGATGTGAAGTGATCACCTTAACCAAGCTGAATGATGAAGAATTTATTCTGAATTGCGATTTGATCGAAACTGTTGAGCAGTCGCCGGATACGGTTATCGCGCTCACCTCCGGCAAGAAAATAGCCGTGAAGGAGTCGCCCCGCGCCGTCGTGCAGCGGGTAGTGGATTTCCGGCGGCGGATTACGATCGGTTAGGGCACGGTAATTTGCGGCGGTACGCCGCGCGGGAAGGAGGCGATGAGGACGGATGGCGGAGATTCTGTCGCAAAGCCAGATAGACGAACTGCTCAAGAGTTTGAGTTCCGGCGAAACGCCAGTAGGGGAAGAGGACAGTAAGAAAAGGATCAAGGAATATGATTTTCGCAGCCCGAAGCGATTTACCCGCGAACAGTTAAAAATAATTGACAGTATTTACCAAAATTTTTCCCGCCGGCTTGCTTCCTATCTGTCCGGGATTCTGCGTGTGTACTGTGAAGCTGAGGTTTTACAGATAGAGGAACAGAAGTATTACGAATACAGCAACGCGCTGGCGGACTCCGTCCTTATCGGCAATTTTAACATCAATTATCCGGAGGACGAAAAAATAGAGGATCAGTTGCTGCTCATGGAATTATCGAAAACAGTCTCGTTTTCCATCATCGACCGTATGCTCGGCGGCAGCGGCGAGGGGTATAATTACATGCGGGACTATACGGAAATAGAGCTGACTATCCTGGAGAATCTGCTCGCGCAAATGGGACCGATGCTGAAAGCCCCCTGGGCCAGTTATTTTGTCATAGAGCCGACTCTGCGGAAAATAGATACCAACGCCCGGCTGGGTCAGTCTATGAACGCGGATGAAACGGTTCTCATCATAGTCATCAATATCAAGATGCAGCATATCGAAGGTTTGATGAACGTGTGCATGTCCGGGGCCAGCCTGGCGGAGTTGCTCAAGGCGATGGAAGAACGCGAAATCAGGGAACCGCGCAAGGATCAGGCTAACGAGCTTGGAGCCAAGAGCATTTTCAAATCGGTGGAGGAAAGTTCTCTGGAATTGACGGCGGTTTTGGGCGAGGCCCGTATTCATTTCGCCGATATTCTTCATCTGAGAGTGGGAGACGTGATAGAGCTGGACAAAAGCGTTAGTTCGCCGGTTGTGCTGATGGAAGGAAAAAAACCGTGGTTTTACGGCGCGCTGGGAGTGAGGAAACAGAGAAAAGCCGTTAAAATAATAGATTACTATGAAAAGAGAGGGAAGCTGTGATGGAACCGGACAATAAACTTTTTTCAGCCATGGACGTAGACGCCATTGGGGAAATAATGAATATTAGCATGGGTTCGGCAGCTACCGCCATCTCGACAATGCTGGAAAAGAAGGTCACTATTACGACGCCTCAGGTTGAGCAGGCTCTGGCCGGCAGCATAGTCATCGATGAATTTGAGCCGGCCGTGGGTGTGGCGATAACGTATGTGGAGGGTATCAGCGGCAATAATATTCTGGTTTTGAAGCTGGAGGACGTCAACGCCATAGTCAATATCATGACGGCCGGGATGATGGGACAGACGCCGGACGCGCCGATGGACGAAATGAGTACGAGCGTAATTTGCGAAGTGATGAACCAGATGATGGGTTCCTCCGCGACGGCGCTTTCCGATTTTTTCGGGCGTACGATCAATATTTCCACGCCGGTGCCGGTGACTGTGGAGCGGGGCCGTACCATTCTGCCCGACAGCCAGCCGGACGAGGATGTGATCACCGTCTCTTTCCTCCTGGACGTGGAAGGCGTTATGGAGAGCAAGTTCCTCTGCGTGATGACGCAGCAGCTCGTCCGAGAGATGCTGGGGATTTTATTCGGCTCCGTAGTAGAAGCGCCGCCGCCACAACCGGAGATCGCGCCGCCGCCACAGCCACAGGCGCAAGCGCCGCCGCCACAGCCACAGGCGCCGCCGCCACAACCGGAGATCGCGCAGCCGCAAGCGCCGCCGCCGCAGCCACAGGCGCCGCCGCCACAGCCGGAGATCGCGCCGCCACCGCAACCGCAGGCGCCGCCGCCACAACCGCAGGCGCCGCCGCCGGCTTACCAGAGTCCGCCGCCGGAAGTTTACGGGACGCCGCCGGCGTATGCCGCGCCGCCGCCGGGTTATCCGGCGCAACAGCCGGTTTATCAGGGTCAGCCGATATATCAGGATCCGCGGCAATATCAGACGGCGCCCAACCGGGTGATTCAAGCGGCGGGCGAGTTCAGCCAGGCCCGGCCGGTGCAGTTGCGGAATTTTGATGAGGAACCGGTGTTTTCGAGCGCCGCGGCGCCGGAAAATTTGGATCTGCTTCGCTCCGTCCCTCTGGAAGTGACGGTGGAGATCGGAAAAGCGGTGCGCAAGGTCAAGGAAATCCTGGAATTTACCCAGGGAACGGTCTTGGAACTGGATAAACAGGCCGGAGCGCAGGTGGACATCATCGTGAACGGGCAGCCGATAGCGAAAGGAGACGTAGTGGTGATCGGGGATAATTTCGGGGTCAGGATAACTGAAATCTTAAAACGGCAAGACCTTTTGAGTCTATAGTATTGAGGTGTTGAAGAAATGGCAAAAAAAATAATGGTAGTGGACGACGCGGCGTTCATGCGGATGATGATCAAGGATACTCTGACCAAGGACGGCCTGAGCGACATTGTGGAAGCGGCGGACGGGGAACAGGCCGTGCAGCAGTATGAGGCCAATAAGCCTGATCTTACTATCATGGATATAACGATGCCGAACAAGGATGGCTTGGAAGCCCTGAAGGAAATCAAGAGCAAGCATCCGGAAGCTTTGGTCGTCATGTGTTCCGCCATGGGGCAGGAAGCAATGGTGGTAGAGGCGATCAAGCTGGGGGCCAGGGATTTCATCGTTAAACCCTTTAAGGCGGATCGAATCCTGAAAACAGTGCGTGATCTGCTGAAATAGTGAGGATGTGTTGAGCGTGGGGGGGGACAGCCTGGGTATAGCCCAGATTTTTACAGTTTTAGCGGCTTTGGCTGTTGTGATCGGGGCCATATTTCTCACTTACGTTCTGGCGCGCCGCTTGGCCGGCAAAAACGGTTTTGTCCGCGGCGGGAATATCATAAAAATTGTTGACCGGGCGCCGGTGGGAAGGGACAAATACCTGCTGGTCGTTACGGTGAGCGGCAAAACATTTTTTCTTGGGGTAGCCGAAAATATCTCGGTGCTGGAAACCTGGACAGATGATTTCGCCCCGCCGGCGGCGGAAGAAGCGGAATTGCCGTTCGCCGCGGTCTGGCGCGGATTAGTCCGGCGCGAGCCGGGCGGGAAAGCGAGTGACAAAGCCGATGGTTGATCTGGAAGGCTTGTTGAGCGGCCAGACCAATACGCTGGAAATACTGTTCCTTCTTTCTCTGATAACGTTGCTGCCGTCTATCGTCATCATGATGACGAGTTTTACGCGCATCATCATCGTCCTTTCCTTTCTGCGCAACGCGCTCGGTATGCAGCAGTCGCCGCCCAACCAGGTATTAGTCGGCATCGCCCTTTTTCTCAGCCTGTTCATTATGCAGCCGGTGGTCGCCGCCATTTATACCGACGCCTATTTGCCCTATGAGGCGGGGGAGATAGACGGACAAACGGCGCTTGCGAACATGCAGGCCCCTTTGAAGGAATTCATGCTGCGCCAGACTAAACCGGGCGATCTGGATATTTTCCTCGGCTTTGCGGAAATGTCCATGCCGGAAAATCCGATGGATCTGAGCATGACGGTGGTAGTTCCCTCTTTTATGACCAGCGAGCTGCGGCAGGCTTTCATCATTGGCTTTCTGATTTATCTGCCGTTTATCGTAATTGATATGGTGGTCGCCAGCACTTTGATGTCGATGGGCATGATCATGTTGCCGCCGGTGATGATTTCCATGCCGTTCAAATTATTGCTGTTCGTGCTGGTGGATGGTTGGGCGATGACCGTGGACACGCTGGTGCGCGGTTTTCACTGACGGCGGGGAGGATTGTTATGAGCGCGGAGATAATCGATCTGAGCGCCCTGATGCAGGACGCGATTTTCACGGCTCTGAAATTGGTGATACCGCTTTTGGGCCTGAGCCTGATGGTCGGGCTTCTGATATCCATTTTTCAGTCGGCTACGCAGATAAATGAGCAAACGCTCACCTTCGTGCCGAAACTATTGGTCATAACGACCGCGCTCATGGTTTTCGGCGGTTGGATGATGCAAACTTTGATTGACTTTACCCGGCGTGTTTTCGCCCTGATGATTCTTTCGGTATGATGAATGGAAGCGACACTGGCCGATCTGGTTTTCTGGATTTTTATCATGGCCCGTTTTTCGGGGATGGTGCTGTTCAACAGTATTTTTGGCCGGGCCAATATCCCGGCGATGTTCCAGGCCGGTCTCGTCGTCGTCCTTACCGTTCTGACGGCGTCCACGCTGCCGGCGCCGCCAATGCCCTATCAGACCTGGGTGGCGATAGCTCTGTCGATCGGGCGCGAATTCCTGATCGGGTTTACGCTGGGGTATTTTATCAACGCGGTCATGTCGCTTTTGATGCTGGCCGGCGAATTGCTGGATTTGCAGATGGGAATAGCGATGGCCAAGATGTACGACCCGTCGAGCAACGTCAATATGCCGGTTATCGGCAGCGTGTTCAACGCGATGTTTTTGCTCCTTTTTTTCATATCCAACGCTCATCTGACTTTTTTGCAGATCGTGATTTCTTCTTTTCAGGTCGCGCCGGTCGGCGTCTGGACTTTTGGCGCCGATTTGCCGCTACACGCCGTGGCTTTTTTCGGTTCGATCATCACTTTGGCGGCGAAGATGGCTTTGCCGCTCATAGTCATTCATCTCATGACGGAAGTGGCGATTGGCATAATAATGAAGGCTATTCCCCAGATCAACGTATTCGTCCTGAATATAGAACTGAAGATGATCATCGGTTACGTCGTTTTGTTCGTGCTGACGCCGAGCTACAGCGGCTTTTTGGATGGAGTCCTGGACATGCTGCTGCGGAATCTGAGCGGGGTGCTGGAATTGTTTAGGGCCTGAACCGGATCTTAGGCCGGGCGCGAGTGAAATCATAAAGGTGGTGAGGATTTGGCGGAGGAGGAAAAAACCGAACAGGCTACAGCAAAGAAAAGGCGGGACGAGCGGCGGAAGGGCAACGTTCTCCAAAGCAAGGATATAACCACCGCCATATTCATCTTTGTTATTTTCTTTGTTTTTTATCTGATGATCTCGTATATGTACGAGCGCATAGCCCTGAATTTCGCGTATTTTTTTCAGGCGGGCGCCCAAATCACCGAGCTGGGGCTGAGCGACGCGACCGGGCTAATGCGGACTTGGATAATCAGCATCCTTTTTATCGTCATGCCGCTGC
>JAIRRL010000053.1 GCA_031255985.1 Gracilibacteraceae bacterium | reverse complement strand
CCTCGTTCAGTCTAAGCCCGCGGCCGATGGTGCGGCAGATTTGCGATACCTCCAGACTGTGCGTCAGGCGCGTCCGGTAATGATCGCCGGCCGGGGCGATGTAGACCTGGGTTTTGCGGGTCAAACGGCGAAACGGTTTGCTGTGCAGGATGCGGTCGCGATCCCGCTGATATTCCGTGCGAACCGGACATTTTGTCTCCGTTCTCTCCCGCTTCGCCTCCCGGCTTTTGGCGGCAAAAGGCGACAGGCGCTCCGCTTCATCCAGTTCGCTGATCTCTCGTGGCGTCATTGCGCGCATTTCATCTCCCCTCAATCCGTCGTCCGCTCCCCTTCCCCGCCCGGTCTTTTTTTCCGTGTTATCCCCTCTTCCGCCTTCAAATCACAAATCCCCCGTTCGGGCTGAGTACCTGGCCGGTGATAAAAGCCGCCGCAGGCGAAGCCAGAAAAATAACGGCGGCGGCCACGTCCTCCGGCCGGCCCAAAACGCCGAGCGGCGTCGCCTCCCGTAAAGAAGTTCGAGCGGCAGCGTCCAGGGCGGAATTCATCTTCGTGTCTATGACGCCGGGCGCGACGCAGTTGACGCGAACGCCGGCGGGGCCGAGTTCTTTGGCCAAAGATTTGGTTAAAGCGATCACGGCTCCCTTGCTCGCGGCGTAAGCCGCTTCGCAGGACGCGCCCGTCAAGCCCCAGACAGAGGAAATGTTGATGATTTGCCCCTGCCCGCGCCGCGTCATGGCCGGGATGACCGCCTTGGCGCAAAGGAAAGGCGCCCGCGCGTTTAAAGCGAACAGATAATCCCATTCCGCCGCGCTCATTTCCGTCAGCAAACCCTGCCAGGCAACGCCCGCGTTGTTCACCAGCACGTCAACCGGACCGAAAAGCGCTTCCGCTTCCGCCGTCAAAGCCCCGGCCGCTTCCGGCCGCGTCAGATCCGCCGCCAGCGCCGCAACCCGGCCGCCGCCGGCCGCCGCCGCCCGCCAGTCCGGCAGCAGCGCCTCTATATCCGCGCTCAGATAGTGCGCGGCTACATTATCGCCCTGCCGCAGAAAAGCCGCGGCGACGGCGGCGCCAATGCCGCCGGAAGCCCCCGTAACCAGTACGCTGCGCCGCCGGGTTCTCACTGCCTGTCCCGTAATAGGCGGGCCGCCTCTTTCGCGTGATAGGTAATCAGCATATCGGCGCCGGCCCGTTTCATCGCCAGCAGGTTTTCCAGCATCACCCGTTCCTCGTCCAGCCAGCCGAGCCGCCCCGCCGCCTTGAGCATGGCGTATTCGCCGCTGACATTATAAGCGGCGAGCGGCAAGGTGGTCCATTCCCGCGCCGCCCGCACCACGTCCAGATAAGCGAGCGCCGGTTTCACTATGAGCATATCGGCGCCTTCCGCCGTATCCAGCGCGATTTCCCGGAGCGCCTCCCGCGCGTTGCCCGGATCCATCTGGTAAGTCCGGCGGTCGCCGAACTGAGGGGCGCCGTCCGCCGCCTCCCGAAAAGGGCCGTAATAAGCGGAAGCGTATTTTACGCTGTAGGCCATCAAAGCCGTATGCGTAAAACCCTGACTGTCCAAAGCCTCCCGGATCGCCGCCACCCGCCCGTCCATCATATCCGAAGGGGCGACGACGTCGGCGCCGGCGGCGGCGTGACTGAGCGCCGTCCGGGCCAGGAGGGGCAAAGTTTCGTCATTCAGGATTTCCGCCCCGCGCGTGACGCCGCAATGTCCGTGACTGGTGTACTCGCACAGACAAACATCCGTTATGACGAGCATCTCCGGCCGCGCCGCCTTGATCCGGCGCGCGGCCTGCTGAACGACCCCGTCCTCCGCCCAGGCCTGCGAGCCGATCTCGTCCTTTTGGGCTGGCAAACCGAAAAGCAGAACCGCCCGCAAGCCAAGGCTCTCCATTTCAGCCAGTTCGTCCTCCAGCCGATCCACTCCATACCTATAAATCCCAGGCATGGATTTTATTTCCTCGCGAGCGCCGGGGCGGGCCGTGACAAAAAGCGGATAGATAAAATCCCGCGCGGCCAGTTCCGTTTCGCGCACCAGATCCCGCAGCGCCTCCGAGCGCCGCAACCGTCTCATTCTTAACATACCTGACTATCCTTTCCCTTTTCCCGCCGCGCCGCTTCGCTTTCGCGTTCTGCCGGCTCAAACGCTTCCCGCATAAGCGCCCGCAAATCAGCGGCGCTTTCCGCCCGCAGCGCCGCCGCCCGCAAAGCGGCCGCCCCGCGCAGTCCCTTACAGTACCAGGCAAAATGCTTGCGCATCTCCCGCACCCCGATGTATTCGCCCTTATAAGCCAAAAGTTTATCCAAATGTCTCAGGGCCACTTTCTCCCGCTCAAGCGGCGAAGGCGGACGCCAGACGCGCGGGCCGGGCGCAAGGGCGGCGCTGACCGCGGCCAGAAGCCAGGGATTGCCCAGCGCCGCCCGCCCGATCATCACCCCGGCGCAACCGGTCTGGCTCAGCGCCGCCCGCGCGTCCGCCGGAGAGGCGACGTCGCCGTTAGCGATAACCGGTAAGCCGGTCGCGGCCCGCACGGCGGCAATAGCCGCCCAATCCGCCCGACCGGCGTAAAACTGCTCCCGCGTGCGTCCATGTACAATCAGGCAGGCGACGCCCGCCTCCTCCCACCGCGGCGCTAAACGCGCCGCCGCGTCCGCCTCCGCCTCATTCCAGCCCAAACGGCATTTGACCGATACGGGGATGGAAACGGCGCGGGCCGCGGCGCGAGCTACGGCGGCCGCCTGCGCCGGATCGCGCAGGAGAGCCGCCCCCTCGCCGTTTTTCACGATTTTCGCGGTCGGACAACCCATATTGATATTGATGCCGTCCGCGCCCGCCTCGGCGAGGATTTGGGCGGCGGCGGCCACCTCCCCCGCGTCGCGGCCAAAAAGCTGGGCCAAGCGGGGCGGCGCTTCCGCGGCCAAAGCCAGCATTGCCCAAGTTTTGCGGTTGTTGCGCAGCAGAGCTTTAGCGCTGATCATTTCCGTCATAACCCGCGCCGGACTTATTTCCCGCGCTATTTCCCGGAAAGCGCGATCCGTAACTCCGGCCATCGGCGCCAGATAAACCGGCGGCGTCAGTCCACTCTTTTCCATTTTTTTACATCAGCAGCTTCTTTAACATTAAAGTATTCTGCAATAAAGTATTCTTTAACAGCAAAGGCTCCCCTGATCCCGCAGGATCACGACATAGAGAGCGTCAAGCAAAGCGCCGGCGCTTGCGCGGAGAATATTGGCTGAAACCCCGACAGTCCCCCACTTGGCCAAACCAAAGCGGGTTTCCGCCAGCACGCGCACCTGAGCGCCCGTACCGCGGGAACCGTCCAGCACGCGCACTTTATAATCAATTAGCTCGCTGCGCTCCAGCGCCGGGAAAAAAGCGGCCAGCGTCCGCCTGAGCGCCCTGTCCAGGGCGTTGACCGGCCCATCCCCTTCCGCAGCCAGATGCAGCGATTCGCCCCCGACTTTTACCTTGACCACAGCCACCGAGTCCAACTCACCGCGGGCCGGATCACTCCAAACATGATAATCCTCCAGCGTAAACGGCTCGGTCTCCGCCCCCAAAACTCTGAGCAGGAGCAAATCCAAACTGCCCTCCGCCGCCTCGAACTGATAGCCCTCGTTTTCCTTGGCCTTGATCCGCCGCATCGCTTCCTCGACGCAGGGGTGATCCTTCCCGATATCAGGCCGCAAGCGTCTCATCCGCTCCCAGAGACCGGCCCGGCCCGACTGCTCGGAAATCAGTATCCGGCGGGTATTGCCCACCAGAGCCGGATCAATGTGTTCAAATGTCCGGCTGTCTTTCAGCACGGCGTCCGCGTGCGTCCCCGCTTTATGGGCGAAGGCGCTGCGGCCGAGAAAAGGCTGTCTTTCGTCAAAAAAAGCGTTAGCCAGTTCCGCCGCGTAACGGCTCATGTAACTAAGCCGTTCCGCCTGCTCCGGGCTTATCAGCTCATAACCCATTTTCAGCTGCAGCAGCGAAACCAAGGTGCCGAGATTCGCGTTGCCGCAGCGTTCGCCATAACCGTTCCAACAGCAATGGAGCTGCGTGGCGCCGGCGGCGACCGCCGCCAGCGTATTCGCTACCGCCAGCCCGCCGTCGTTATGGGTGTGGATGCCCAGCACGGGTGGGGCAAAAGCCGTCAGGGTCTCGCGTACGCCCCGTTCCACTTCCGCCGGTAAAGCGCCGCCGTTTGTGTCGCACAGCACCACTCCCCGCGCCCCGCCGGCCAGAGCCGCCTCCAGCACCCGCCAAACAAAATCGCGGTTTTCTTTCCAGCCGTCAAAGAAATGTTCCGCGTCAAAGAATACCTCCAACCCGCTCCGCGTCAAAAATTCGACCGACGAGCGGATCAGGCGCAGATTTTCCGCCTCGTCGGCGCGCAAGACCTCGCGTACATGCAATTCCCATGATTTGCCAAAAATTGTAATTGTTTCCGCGCCGGACGCGATCAGACTTTTCAGAAGCGGACTTTCCTCCGCCCTGGTTCCCGCCTTACAAGTGCTGCCAAAAGCCACGATCCGGCCAGGCCGCCGGAAAGCCCCCTCCGCCCGCAGAGCCGCGAATAACTCGTCGTCCCTCGGATTCGCACCCGGCCAGCCCGCCTCTATGTAGGGGGCGCCCCACTCCTGCATGGCGCGGATATAATCCAGCTTATTCTCCAGCGAAAACCAGACCCCTTCGCCCTGGGCCCCGTCTCGCAAAGTCGTGTCGTACAGGCGCAGTTTGCCGTTTTTTTCAGTCGCCGCCATCTCAGCCGCCTTTCAACTCCCGCAACAGGCCGCAAGCCGCCATAGCCTCCGCGGCGGCGGTAATTTCCGCCTCGGAGCGCACCAGGGCAATGCGGACATAGCCTTCTCCCGAAGGCCCGAAAGCCGTGCCGGGAATCACGATGACGCCGGAAAGACGCACCAGTTTTTCCGCGAAATACTCGCAGCCGCCCCGGAAGCCGGGCGGGATTTTTGCCCAGACAAACATCGTCGCGGGCGAAGGGGCGACCGGCCAACCGATACGGGTAAACTCCGCCGCCAATAAATCACGCCGGCGCTCATAAGCGGCGCAGGTGGCGGCCACACAATCCTGCGGCCCGTTCAGGGCGGCGATCGCCGCCTTTTGCACCGGCAGGAAAACCCCGAAATCAAAATTGGATTTCAGCAGCCGGAGGCGGGCGATCATCTCCCGGTTGCCCAGGGCGAAACCGACGCGCGCCCCGGCCAGGCCGTAGGTTTTTGAAAGCGAGTTGAATTCCAGGCCTATATCCCGCGCGCCGGGCACACTGAGAAAACTGCCTCCCCGCCCGCCGGCAAAAACCATCTCGCAATAGGCGTTGTCGTGCAGGACGGCGATGCCGCGCGTTTGGGCAAATTCAACCAATTTTTCGTAAAAACCCGGCGGAGCCACAGCCGTAGTGGGATTGTTCGGATAACAGACGATCATCAGTTTCGCCCGCCGCGCCGTCTCGGCGGGAATGGCGTCCAAATCAATCAGCCAGTTGTTTTCCGGCCGCTGCGGCATGAAGACGACTTCCGCCCCGGCCAGGCGCGGCCCGTCCGCAAAAACGGGATAGCAGGGTTCGGGGACGAGGACGACGTCGCCGGGATCGACGAAAGTCAGGCATAGATGCGCCAGTCCGTCCTGTGAACCGAGAAGGGAGGTGACTTCTGTTTCCGGATCAAGCGCGACGTCAAAGCGGCGTTTGTACCAGGCCGCCGCCGCCGCCCGCAATTCCGGCAGATCGTCCAGGGCGTAGACGTAATTTTCTCCCGCCGCCGCCGCCCGCGTCAGCGCTTCCAGCACATGCGGCGCGGGGGGGATGTTCGGCGCCCCGACGCTGAAGTCAATGATCCGCCGCCCTTCCCGCAGAGCTTCCTGCTTAACGGCGGCCAGACGGCTGAACACGCCCGGCGAAAACTGTTTCATTCGTTCAGCAAAACGCATTATCATTTATCACCTGACGGCCACTTCGCTCAGACCGTGTTTCAATACGGCCCGCTCCATGATCTCCTGATCGCGCGCCCGCAGAACCACCTGGGCGAAAACGCCGTTGGTCTCCACAAAAGCGTACATATATTCAACATTCACGCCCTCAGCCACGAGCTTGCCAAGCACTCCGGCCAGACCGCCGGGCCGGTCCGGCACTCTGAGTATCCAGACCGGCGTTATTTTGACCACGTAATTATTATCCTTCAGCTTGGCCGCCACTGATTCCGGCTCATCGACTATGACGCGCAAAACGCCGAAATCCTTAGTGTCCGCCAAAGAAAGCGCCCGGATATTTACTCCAAGTTCAGCCATTTTTTCCAAAACCTGGGCCAAGCGGCCCTTGGCGTTTTCGAGAAATATGGAGATTTGCTGCATAATTCCTCGCTCCTTCTGATTTTCCTTGCCTTAAAGCCCGGCCCGCGCCTTGAGTTCCTCGGCCCGATCCGTCCTCTCCCAGGGCAGGTCAATATCAGGACGGCCGAAATGCCCGTAAGCCGCCGTCTGCTTGTAAATGGGCCGGCGCAGATCCAGCATGTCAATGATGGCGCGCGGCCGGAGGTCAAAATTTTTGCGTACCAGCGATTCAATCACACCGTCAGTCACCCGGCCCGTGCCGAAAGTATTCACATTGATGGAAACCGGCTGGGCCACGCCTATAGCGTAAGCGATTTGCAATTCGCATTTTGCCGCCAGTCCCGCCGCTACGATGTTTTTCGCCACGTAGCGCGCGGCGTAAGCGCCGGAGCGGTCTACTTTAGTCGGATCCTTGCCGGAGAAACAGCCGCCGCCGTGACGGGCCATGCCGCCGTAGGTATCGACGATGATTTTCCGGCCCGTAAGCCCGGTGTCGCCCTGGGGGCCGCCGATGACAAAACGCCCGGTCGGATTGACGAAATATTTCGTGGCCCCCGTCAGCATAGCCGCCGGCAGCACCGCTTCCACAACGCGGCTCATAATATTTTCCCTGATTTCCTCCTGCGTGACGTCCGGGGCGTGTTGGGCCGAAACGACGATGGTGTCGATCCATACCGGTTTTCCGTCTTTGTAGGCCACAGTCACCTGGGTTTTGCCGTCCGGACGCAGCCAGGGCAGTTCCCCGCTCTTGCGCGCTTCCGCCAGACGGCGGGCCAGCGCGTGGGCGAAATAAATCGGCGCAGGCAGATAAGTCTCCGTTTCGTCGGTCGCGTAACCGAACATCATGCCCTGATCTCCCGCTCCTATATCCGCCTCGTCGCTCGCGCTGCGGGTCTCAAGCGCGTTGTTCACTCCCTGGGCTATATCCGGCGACTGCTCGTTGATGCAGGTCATAACGGAGCAGGTATTGGCGTCAAAACACAAAGCGGCGTCGGTATAACCGATAGCGCGCACAGTCTCGCGGGCGACGCGCGGAATATCCGCGTAACAGCTCGTGGTGATTTCCCCGCCGACAAGAATGAGTCCCGTGGCGGCAAAAGTCTCGCAAGCCACGCGCGCGTTCCGATCCTCGCGCAAAATAGCGTCCAAAATGGCGTCAGAAACCTGATCGCATACTTTGTCCGGATGACCTTCCGTGACCGACTCGGATGTTAGCAGATATTCACTCATTTTCGTTCTCCTTTGCGGATTTATTATCATTTGGCAAAAGCCGAACAATCTCTTCCGTTATCAGACCGGCTATTTCTTTTTTGCTCATCAGCGGCAAGTCCCGCGCCGTACCGTCGGGATAGAGAAAACTGACGATATTCGTGTCCACGCCGAAACCGGCGCCGGGCAGGGCGACATCGTTCACTACGAGGAAATCGGCGTTTTTGCGCTTGAGTTTTTCCGCTCCCCGCGCCCGCGCTTCCTCCGTCTCCGCCGCGAAGCCCACGATAATTTTCCCCTGTTTCCGCCGGCCCAGTTCCGCGAGAATATCCGGATTTTCCGTCAGGGTCAGCACAAGTTCGCCGCCGCTTTTCTTTATTTTTTCCGCCGCCGCCGTCTCCGGCCGGTAATCGGCCACCGCCGCCGCCATGACCACGATATCACTCGCCGCAAAGCGCTCCCGCACCGCTTCCCGCATTGCCAGCGCGCTTTCCGTCTGCACGAACTGAACTCCGGCCGGCGGCGGCAGCGCGGCCGGGGCGCTGATCAGCGTCACCGCCGCTCCGGCCGCCGCCAGAGCCGCCGCCACGGCGTAACCCATTTTGCCGGAACTGAAATTACCGATATAGCGAACCGGATCAATGCGTTCCCGCGTCCCTCCCGCCGTGACCAGCGCCCGCCGGCCCGCAAGCCGTCCGCTCAGAGCGAGCAGACGCCGGGCGGCGGCCGCGATTACCGCCGGTTCGCTCATCCGCCCCGTCCCCGTTGCCCCGCAGGCCAAGCCGCCTTCATCCGGGCCGATCAGGACGACGCCCCGCGCGCGCAGTATGGACAGATGCTCCTGGGTCGCGGGATGAAAATACATGGCCGTATTCATGGCCGGCGCCGCCAAAATGGGAGAGCGGGCGGCGAGCAGCACGGTGGAGAGCAGATCCGGCGCCAGGCCCAAAGCCATACAGGCGATGATTTGAGCGGTGGCCGGCGCGACGACGATGAGATCCGCCTGTTCCGCCAGCGCCACATGCTCGACGCTCCAGACCCGCGGTTCCTCAAATTGGCGGCTATGCACCGGATTGCCGGAAATAACGCGAAAAGTAAGCGGCTGCACAAACTCCGCCGCGGCTTCCGTCATGACGACGCGCAGTTCCGCCCCTTCCTTTTTCAGGCGGCTGGCCAGGTCTGCCGCTTTATAGGCGGCAATGCCGCCGGTCACGCCCAGGACTATTTTTTTACCCGCAAGCAGCGGTTCCCGCTCTCCCGCGATCATTCCGCTTCGATGTAAAGTTCGCCGCGTTCCATTTCAAGCAGAGCCGTGCTCACCGGCTTTATCTCGTTGCTTTCCTCAATCGTGCTGTGGGCCATTATATACCTGGCCCTTTTGGCCACGGCCACAACGAGGGTGTATTTGCTGTCCACGTTTTGCATCAGTTCATCCAGAGATGGCTGTCTCAAATCCCGTCCTCCTTTTCCCGCGCCGCCCTGATGATTTGGCGGACTTCTTCTACTGCCCGATCCAACTCGTCGTTGACCACCACAAAGTCGTAATCCACGGCCGCTTCCATTTCCTGCGCCGCCAGCGCCATTCTGGCCGCCATAACCTGTTCGCTGTCCGCGCCGCGGTAGCGAAAGCGTCTCTCCAGTTCCGCCGGGGAGGGCGGCATGAGAAATATGGTCAGGCAGGGCAGGATATCTTTTATCTGCCGGCCGCCCTGCACGTCGATTTCCAAGACGACCGTTTTACCCGCCGCCAGCAGTTTTTCCGCCTCCGCCCGCGGCGTGCCGTACAGATTACCGGCGACCTCCGCCGATTCGAGCAGACGGCCCTCGGCGCGGAGACGGTTAAATTCCTCCCGCGAGCGGAAATAATAATGTTCGCCCTCTTTTTCCTCCGGGCGCGGCCGCCGCGTCGTTACGGAAACGGAAAGGGCCATTTCGCCGTCTTTCAGCAATTCTGCGCATACAGTGCCTTTGCCTACGCCGCCGGGACCGGATATCACCACGAGCAGGCCGGTCGGAGAAATCATCATTTTTTTACCTCAGACATCATCAGCCATCATCAGTCATCATCAGCCATCATTCTCCGCCGCGCTCCGCGGGGGAATTTTCGCGGTCAGGCGGTTGAGCAAGGTCTCGGTTTGCAGGGCGGAAAGAAAAATATGGCCGCTGTCGCAGATAACGACCGCTTTCGTGCGCCGGCCGTGCGTCGCGTCAATCAAGGTTCTCCCCTCCCGCGCCTCCTGAATCATCCGTTTTACCGGCGCTGACTCAGGATTGACGACGGCTACCACCCTGCCGGTCAGAATAGCGTTGCCAAAACCGATATTAACCACCCTGACCTCCATATTTTCGCCTCTTATTCCAAGTTTTGTACTTGCTCCCTCATTTTTTCCAACTCACATTTGCAATCGACCACGATGCGCGCAATACAGGCGTCATTGGCTTTGGCGCCGACAGTGTTCACTTCCCGGCCGATTTCCTGTAAAAGAAAATCCAGTCTGCGCCCGACCACCGGCTCGCTCGCGGCCAGCGCCGCCTCAAACTGAGCGGCGTGGCTCAATAAGCGGACTATCTCCTCGGTTATATCGGCCTTATCCGCAAACAAAGCCGCTTCCGCCGCCAGGCGCTGCCCGTCGGCGTAATCCCCCGCGAGTTCGGCCATCCGTTCCCGCAGCCGGGCGCGGTAATCCGCCGCGACGCCGGGCGCCCGCTCCTGTATATTCAAGATGTAATTTCTGAGCAAAGCCAGCCGAGCGTTCAAATCAGCGGCGATATTGGCGCCCTCGGCCGCGCGGGCGGCGATCAGCCCGGCCAAAGCCTGAGCCAGAGCCGCCGCCGCCAAATCCGCCGGCATCTGTCCTTCCGCGGTTTCCGCCGCGCCCAAAACAGCCGGCAAAGCGGCAAGACGCGGAATATCCGGCCGGTAGTCCACCCGCAAAGCCTGAGCCAACTCTCTCAGACATTTATCATACGACAGGGCTAAATCTTTGTCAAGCGTTATCAAATTCCTTTTCCCTGAAATTTCCTTGCAACTGAAACAGAGTTCGACCCGGCCCCGGAAAACGGCGGCGCGAATCTGTCTGCGCGCTTCTTCTTCCATGGCCGGGGCAAGACGCGGCGCCCGAATCACTATGTCCAGAAAACGGTGATTCACCGCCCGCAGTTCCGCCTCAACCAGACAATCGCCGTTTTCGCTCCGCCCGGAACCAAACCCAGTCATGCTCCGCATTTTCAATCACACTCTCCATTCGGCCGCCTGTTTTTCCCATATCTCCGCTTTTTCCGCCGGCAAGGCGAAGGCGACGGTAACTCCGGCGGCAAATTCCTCTTTTTCTATGATCGCCTCCAGCCCGGCGAGAAAGTGTTTCGCTTTTTCATATAAGGCGTAGTTCAGTTCAAGCGTATAAGAAACGTAGGCGCGGGGGACGATGATTTCCGCCTGCGCCAGCGCCAACTGGGCCGTGCCGGCGTAAGCCCTGGTCAGACCGCCCGTGCCCAGCAGCACGCCGCCAAAATAGCGGGTCACCACCAGCAGCGCGTCCTGAATTTGCGCCCGTTGCAGCAGACTCAGCAGCGGCCGCCCGCCTGTTCCCCGCGGTTCGCCGTCGTCTGAGCATTTTTCCCGCCCGCCGTCCCGCAACCGCCAGGCATAAACATAGTGGCGGGCGTCCGGCCAAATGCGCCTGGTTTCGGCCAGCGCCGCCGTTACCGCCGCCATATCCGCCACCGGCGTGAGCCGGGCTATAAAACGCGATTTGTCTATGACTCGCTCCGCCCGCGTTTCTGTGGTTATAACGCGCGTCACGGCTCAGGCGCCCGGTTTGTTCCGCGCTTTCGCCAAAAAATCGGCTTCGGACACGATAACGCGCTCATGCCGGCCTTCGCCGACAGGGCCGCGCTCATCCGCCGCGCTCACGTGAAAAAACAATTTTCGCCCCTCCTGCCCGGTCACTTTCGCCTCCGCCCATACCCGCATACCGACAGGCGTGGCGGCTGTATGGGCGACGTGGACGAGAACGCCGACGCTTGTTTCCCCCGCCCGCAAATCCAGGGCGTTCACGGCCGCTTCCTCCATCAGGGCGATCAGGGCCGGGGTGGCAAAAACCGGCAGCGAGCCGCTTTTCATCGTCGCCGCCGTATTCAGGGCGGCGACGGTGGTTTCCGCCCGCCCTGCTTTGTTTAGCTGCGTCATTTCGACCATCCTTTTTCCTCAAAAATCATAAATTATGCGGCCGGCGTCCGTTCAGCCATCCGGCAGCCCGACCCAGCGCGTCAGCAACTGATCCAGCTCCGCCCGCAGCGTCTCCGCTTTTTCATGCCAGGCCGCCGCCTGTTCATAATCGCCGCCCGCCGCTAAAGCCGCCTGCTCCGCCGCCGCCAGAGCCGCCTCCCGTTCGGCGACGGTTCGTTCCAATTCCGCCTTCTGATCCTGCGCCCGCGTGGCCTGACGGCGCAAAAGCCGCTCCCGCTCCCATTCTTCCCGCCCGGAATCCGGCCGTCGCCGCGCTGCCGCCTTCGCCGCCTCGTCCTCTTCCTGCCGAAAGCGGCGATAAGCTGAATAATCCCCTTCCCAGAGACGGAGCGAGTCAGAGGTAAGCGCGCCTACCCGGTTCACCGTCCGGTCGAGAAAATAACGATCATGCGAAATAACCAGCACCGCTCCTTCATAGGCGATCAGCGCTTCCTCCAGCGCCTCGCGCGTCGTGGCGTCGATATGATTAGTCGGTTCGTCCAACAGCAACAGATTTCCTTTTGCCAGAAAAAGGCGGCAGAGAGCCAGGCGGCTTTTTTCACCGCCGGACAACCCCTGAACCGGCTTCAGGGCGTCCGCGCCGCGAAAGCCAAAACGGGCAAGCCGGGAGCGCAATTCACCGTCGTCCGCCCGTGAAACGGCGCGCAGAACCTCCAGCGGCGTTCCGCCCGCGCCGATGTCGCCGCGCTCCTGGGAATAATACACCGCCCGGACATTGGCGCCAAATTCTATCCGGCCGCCGAAAGGGATTTCCCGCGTCACCGCCCGCAGCAAAGTCGTTTTCCCAATCCCGTTGGCCCCAAGCAGAGCGGTTTTTTCGCCCCGGCGCAAGGTAAAACTTATATTTCGCAGGATAAGACGCGACCCGTAAGCGACAGTCAAGCCGTCAACGGCAAGGACAATATCGCCCGTTCGCCCGCCGCTCTCCAGGTTGAAGCGCAGGGTTTTTTCCCGCGCCGGGGCGGCGGCCGGCGTCAAGCGCGCCAATTGCTTCCCCCTGCCCCTGGCCTGCCGCGCTTTGACGCCCGCGCTGTAACGGCGGATATATTCTTCCAGGGCGGCGATTTTGCGCGCGCTTTGCTCGGCGTTTCTGCGCTCGGTTTCCAGTTCGCGCGCCCTCAGCAGCTCTACGGCGGAATAATTCCCGGCGTATAGGCGGAGTTCGCCGCCTTCCAGCCAGAAAACGCGCTGAACTACCCGGTCGAGAAAATAGCGGTCATGGGAGACGATCAGCGCCGCCCCCCGGTATGAGGCTAAGAAATTCTCCAGCCACTCCAGCGCCTCCAAGTCCAGATGGTTCGTCGGTTCATCCAGCAGGAGCAGTTCCGGCGCGGCCAGCAATAAACGGGCCAAAGCCAGGCGGGTCTTTTGCCCGCCGGAGAGGGCGCGGCTTTTTTCCTTCCCCAAGGCCGCCAGGCCCAACCCGGCGAGAATACGGCGCGCGTCCGCTTCCAGCGCGTAACCGCCCGCCGCTTCGTAGCTCTCCGTCAGCGCGCCGTACCGCGCCAGATCCAAGGAGTTTTCCTCGGTGGCGCGGCTTATTTTTTCTTCCGCTTCTCGTAGCGCCGCCCGCAAAGCGATGATGTCCCGCCGTTCCCCCAGCAGAACCTCCCAGACCGAAGCCTCGCCCCCGTCCGCCGCCGCTGCCCGCTCCTGCGGCAGATAACCCGGTTTCCGGGCGGTAAAAACTTCCCCCCGCGCGGGCGTCAGCTCTCCCAGCAACACTTTGAGCAGCGTCGTCTTTCCCGCGCCGTTCGGCCCGGCTAACCCGGCTTTTTCCCCGGCTTCCAGGCGAAAAGAAACCCCGCGCCAAAGGGATTCTCCCGCTATGTCCATCTCCAGGCCGCTTGCCGCCAGTATACTCACGTCAATGCTGGCAATCGGCGCAATAAACGCTCGCGCGGCCGCTGACTTTGATTTTAGTGAGCGCGCGGCCGCAGTTCAGGCAGGGCAACCCTCCCCGCCCGTACACCCGCAGCCGGTTTTGAAAAGAACCGCTGTGCCCGTCCGCGTCTTTATAATCGCGAAAAGTCGTGCCGCCGGACTCTATGCCTTCCCGCAAAGTCACGCGCACCGCGTCGTACAGGAGGAAAAGCTCGGAGAGTTTGAGACTGCCGGCTGGCCGAAAAGGCAGAATCCCGGCGCGAAAAAGCGCTTCGTCCGCATAAATATTGCCCAAACCGCATATTATGGTTTGATCCAGCAAGGCGGCCTTGATCGCGCTTTTTTTATTGTCCAGTTTTTTGGCAAAATATTCCAAATCAAAATCTTCCGCGATCGGCTCCGGCCCCAGTTTATTCAAGCAGGCCAAAGCAGCCAGTTCCCCCGCCGGCACAAACTGGAGACGGCCGAATTTGCGCTGGTCGGTATAATGAAGCTGGCCGGCGGTCAGGCTGATGATCACATGGGTGTGCTTGCTCCCGGCCCGCGGCCGCGGATAAAAGACGAAAGAGCCGGTCATGCGAAAATGCGCCACTATAGTCGAGCCGTCATCCAAGCCCAGCAACAGATATTTGCCGCGCCGGTTGAGGGAAACGACGGCGCGGCCGCGCAAGGCGCGCGCCGGCGTCATTTTGGCCGGCAAAACAAAGGCGCCCGGCCAGACGACCCGGACTTTTTTGATGGTCTGGCCCAGGATATGAGGAGCGAGCGTCCGCCTGATGGTTTCTACTTCCGGCAATTCCGGCATCAGTATCCCTCCAGCTTGTGCATATCATACCAGTTAGGCCCTGTTTTAACATCAACGACAAGCGGAACAATGAGTTCATAAGCGCCTTCCATCGCTTCCCGCACCCGCGCCGCTACTACAGGCAGCGCCGCGGGCGCTGTCTGAATGACCAATTCGTCGTGTACTTGCAGCAGCATCTGGGCCGGCAAGCCGGCCAAAGCCTTTTCCGTCCTCAGCATGGCGATTTTCATGATGTCCGCCGCCGTACCCTGCACCGGCGTGTTTTTAGCCACGCGCGCCCCGAACTGCCGCGTCGCGTAATTACCGTGGGCGAGTTCCGGAATTCGGCGGATTCTGCCCAGCAAGGTGCGCACGCAGCCGTTTTTTTTCGCTTCTTCCACCACCCGATCCAGATAATCTTTCACCCCGCCGTAACGGGCAAAATATTGCGTCATATAAAGCCGGGCCTCTTCGCGGGAAACGCCGACGTCGCGGGCCAGGCCGAATTCAGTCAGACCGTACATGAGTCCGAAATTAACCGCCTTGGCCTGACGGCGCAAGTCTGGCGTCACTTCGCTCAAGGGGGTCTGAAAAACTTCCGCCGCCGTGCGGGCGTGTACATCCTGGCCGAGACGGAAAGATTCGCACAAAAGCGGGTCGGCGGAATAATGAGCGAGTATGCGGAGTTCAATCTGGGAATAATCGGCGGAAAACAACACCATATCCGCGCCGGACGGGTGAAAAGCTTTGCGCAGTCTGCGCCCTTCCTCCAAACGAATGGGTATGTTTTGCAGATTTGGTTCCGTGCTGGACAGGCGGCCGGTCGCCGTCGCCATTTGCTGAAAGGTCGTGTGAACGCGGCCTTCCCTCATTTCGCCCAGCAGCCCGCGCACATAAGTGGACAATAATTTGCTCAGTTGCCGGTAGAGTAGGATCTTGTCAATGATGGGATGCGCGCCCCGTAATTCGTCCAAAGTTTCGGCGTCGGTGGCGTAACCGGTCTTGGTCTTTTTTTTGCCCGGCAGGCCGAGGGTTTCAAAGAGCAATTGGCCCAAGCGCCGCGGCGAATTAATGTTAAAAGGGCCGCCGGCCAGAGAGTATATTTCCGTCTCCAGCGCCGCTAAACGCTCTTCCAGCTCGGCGCCGAATCCTTCGAGCCGCTGCCGGTCAACGCCGATGCCTTCCAGTTCCATCGCCGCGAGTATCGGCGTCAGCGGCTGTTCTACTGTCCGCAGCAATTCGCCCAGACCCAGATCTTCCAAGCGGGCGGCGTAAACAGAGGCGAGCTGGCCCAGCCGCCAGGCTTCCTCTCCCGCTCCCGGTCCGAAAAGGCCCGCGTCAGGCCCGCGCAGCCAGTCGGCGACGCCGTTATCGCCGCGGCCCGGATCAAGGAGATAAGCGGCCAGGGCGACGTCAAGCTCGACTCCCCGCAGGGAGGCGCCTTCCGCCAGCAGAGCGGAATACAGCGGTTTGGCGTCCGCCAGTATTTTCGGCGCGGCCGGATCGGCGAAAAAATCCAGCCACTGGCGCTCCGCCGTATCAGACGCGCCCGCCGCCGGCCGCTCATATTCATATACGGTTACGCCGTCCCAGACGCCCAGCTCCGCCCAGCGCCCGTTTTTTTGGCCGTCGCGCCGGTAAACGAGGTATACGCGCGCGCCGGCCGAGCGCCACGCGCTCAGGCGGTCGGGCCAGGCAGACGGATCGAGCCGCGTCGGCGCCGGAGCGTTCCGGTTCTTCCAAACCGGCGTCCCGCCCACAGCGGCGTCCGCGCCGGGCGGGACGGGCGCGGAGACGGTCTGAGCAGGAGCGACAGGCGTAGCGGACGCAGGAGCGGCGGGCGCGGGGGTCGGTGTTTCCAGGTCGGCCTTGTGATCCCGCCGCCACAATTGTGATATTTTATGCAGGCCGTAGCGGTGAAAAACCGTCAAGACGGCTTCCGGAGAGGGATGCGGCTGTTTTAGCTCATCCAGCTCCAGCGTCAGCGGCAAATCGTCAATCATCGCGGCCAGTTTTTTGCTCAATAATGCCTGTTCCGCGTGAACGGTCAGAGCTTCGCGCAGTTTGGCCCCCTGAACTTCCGCGCTGCGGGCCAGCACGTTTTCGACAGTGCCGTAAGCGTGAAGCAGCTTCAGCGCGGTTTTTTCCCCCACGCCCGGAACGCCGGGGATATTGTCTGAACTGTCTCCCATCAGGCCCTTGAGATCGACGATTCGTTCCGGGGTTAATCCATATTTTTCCTCTATCTTGGCTTCGTCATACATCTCCGTCTCGGATTTGCCCCGCGCCAGATAGACTTTGACAGTCGGCGCCACTAATTGCAGCGCGTCCCTGTCGCCGGTGACAATATGAACTTCCATCCCCTCCCGCGCCGCCCGCCGCGTTACGCAAGCGATCACGTCGTCCGCCTCGTAGCCTTCCAACTCCAGCACCGGAATTTCCATCGTCCGCAGCACTTCCTTCAGATAGTCGAACTGCGGCCGCAAGCCCTCCGGCGTCGGTTTGCGCTGCGCTTTGTACTCCGCGTACATCGCTATCCGCACCGTCGCCTTGGTTTTATCGAAAGCAACAGCTATATGCGTCGGCTGATGCTGTTTTTCCAACTGAAAAAGAGTCGTCAGAAATCCGTGCAGCACATTCGTCGGCAGGCCGTCCGGCGAGGTAAGAACCGGCATCGCGTAAAAAGCCCGGTTAGCCAGGCTATTGCCGTCAATAATCAACAATCTTTCCATGCTTACGGTTCTTCCGCCTCCCGTTCCTCCCCGTCCGCGCCGCTTTCCGGCGGCCGCGCGTAAACAGCCTCGGCTCTGTCGGTAAAAAGAACGCCGTCCAAATGATCTGTTTCATGCTGCAGGGCGCGGGCAAAATAGCCTTCCGCCTCGATTGTCACCGTTTCTCCGGCGCGGTTGCGCCCTTCCAGCGTAATCGCGAGAGCGCGGCTCACGTCTCCCAGCTTTTCCGGGATGCTTAAACAGCCTTCGTGGTCGATTTCCTCTTCCTCGCTCCATCTGACGATGGCCGGATTGATCAATTCGTGCAAACCTTCGCCGATATCCACCACGAAAACGCGCTTAGGCACGCCGATTTGCGGCGCGGCTAAACCCACGCCCCCGGCGTCGTACATCGTTTCCGCCAAATTATCCAGCAATTTGTGAATATTCGGCGTGATTTTAGGCACAGGCTTTGATTTTTCACGCAAGGAAGGCTCGTTTTCACCTAATATCTTATAAACAGCCATTTATTTACCGCCTTTCGCGCCGCACGATCCAATCATGAGGATATTATACCGCAAACGCGGGCCGATTGCAACAGGCGCCGCGGCGAGAGAAGCGTGGATCGTCCACTGATCGTCCACCATAAAACTAAAAAAAGTCACGGCGTTTGGCGTTGAATATATTTGGTTGCCCGATTGAATTTTGGTTGAGATTGTTTTATAATAGAGCGAGCGGCCCGATTGCCGTCCTTTTCCAAAGGACGGAACCGGGTTGAAACATCCGGAGGAGTATCGAAGCGGTCATAACGAGAACGACTCGAAAT
>JAIRRL010000048.1 GCA_031255985.1 Gracilibacteraceae bacterium | reverse complement strand
ATCCGCGGGCAACGGTCGCTCAGGCGCTCGACGAGCCGCTGCGCAATTTCGACCGCCTGCCGCGCGCCCTCCGGGCGGAGCGCGCCCGCGCCCTGCTCCGCCTGGTCGGGCTGGACGCCCGTTTTCTTGAGCGCTACCCGCACGAACTTTCCGGCGGCCAGCGCCAGCGCGTCGCCGTCGCCCGCGCCCTGGCCCCAAGTCCCGCCTACTTGGTTTGCGACGAGCCGGTTTCCAGTCTGGACGCCGAAACCCGCCCCCAAATATTGGAATTATTGCGCTCGCTCGTCCGGGCGCGCGGGGCCGGCTGCCTGTTCATCACCCACGACCTTGCCGCCGCCGCCGGAATCTGCGATCACGTGAGCGTCATGTTCGCCGGCAAAATAGTGGAAACGCTTCCGGCGGACCGCCTTGCGGATCTGGCGGCGCATCCTTACACGCGCTCCCTTTTTGTCTACGCTTTCGAGCTGGAGCGCTGCTGTTGCACGGAGACCGCGCCGGCCGCCTATGACGTCGCGGCCAGCGGCTGCGCCTACCGCCTCCAATGCCCGCACGCGGCGGCGGACTGCGCGGCCGGCGAGCCGCCGTTTTTAACAGCCGGGACTCACGGCCTCGCCTGCCGCCATCCGGCGGCAAAGGGCCACCGTCATGGTTGAGATCCTCAACGCCCGCCATGTGACCGCGCGCTTTCCGGGGCGGCGGGGCGGCCCCGGCGTCTGCGCCCCGCGGGATTTCAGCCTGAGCGTGCAGGCGGGCGAAATCCTCGGCCTTGCGGGCGCGTCCGGCTGCGGCAAGTCCGCTTTCGCCGCCGCTCTGCTCGGACTCCTTGAGCGCCCCGGCTGCGTCGTAAGCGGCGTCGCGGTCTTCCGGCCCAAAAACGGCCCGCCGGTTGATTTGCTCGCGCTCGCGGAGAGGGAACTCGAAGCGCTGCGCGGCCGGGAAATCGGGATGGTTTTCCAGGATCCTGTATCGTCTTTGCACCCTTCGCGCAAAATCCGGACTCAGTTCGCGGAGACCCTGCGCGGGCAAAACCCCGCCCTCTCAGGCGGCGAACGGCGGGAAATCGCGCGCGAGGCGCTTGGGCGCATGATGTTCGCCGAGCCGGACAAAATCCTCGCCTCCTACCCGTTTGAACTGTCGGGCGGAATGTGCCAGCGCGTCTCCATCGCTCTCTCGCTTGTCCTGCAACCCCGCCTGCTTATCGCCGACGAACCCACGACCGCGCTTGATGTAAAAAACCAGGCCCAGGTGTTGCGGCTGATCCGCGAAACCCGCGACCGGACCGGCATGGCCGTCGTCCTCATCTCGCACGACATCGGCGTCATCTCCGCCGCCGCCGACCGGGCGATACAAATGCAGGCGCCCTCCCCCTGACGGCGTCCTTGGGTTGCATTTACTTTGCCAATCCAGGCCCAAAAAATTTTTTCCGCCTAAATTCAATTGGCCTTGACAATTGTCGCGCCGCCTGCTAAACTGTTTTAGTCTCCGTAAGAAACCCATTATAACCATAAAATTTTTACCGTCTCCCCCTGAGTTTTTACTTAAACAGGCTCACGGGTGGAGATTTTGCGGCCCTGCGGCCGTGAAAAACGGCGCGGAGGCAGGCGGCCAGCATATTTGGAAAGGAGGTGTAATTTTGCCGACTATCAATCAATTGCTTCGCGGCGGAAGGGAAAAAGTGGCGGTCAAGTCGAACTCCCCGGCGTTGCAATGGGGGTTAAACTCTCTGTCCCGCAAACTGTTTCCTTCCGGCGGCTCACCCCAGAAAAGAGGCGTTTGCACGAGGGTTTACACGACGACGCCCAAGAAACCGAACTCCGCTTTGCGCAAAATAGCCCGTGTCCGTTTGAGCAACGGTATAGAGATTACTACTTATATACCCGGTATCGGGCATAATCTGCAGGAACACAGCGTAGTTCTCGTGCGCGGCGGCCGGGTTAAGGATCTGCCCGGCGTGCGCTACCATATAGTGCGGGGCGCTCAGGACACGACCGGCGTCCAAAACCGGAATCAGGCCCGTTCCAAATACGGAACCAAAAGAGCGAAGAAGAAGAAATAGCGTTCCGGCGCCGGGCGGAACCACTCAGGCGCCTGTCTGGCGACGAAGGCAAAGGGGGGAATCGATTGCCTCGCAAAGGATATATCGCAAAAAGGGAAATTTTACCAGACCCGTTGTTTAAAAACAAAATCGTCACCAAGTTTATCAATCAGATCATGCTGGACGGCAAAAAAGGCGTGGCCGAATCCATTTGTTACGGCGCTTTTGAGCTGATTCAGCAAAAGACCGGCAAAGAACCGATAGAAGTGTTTGAGGCGGCTTTGCGCAACGTCATGCCGGCCTTGGAAGTCAAGGCGCGGCGCGTCGGCGGCGCCAATTACCAGGTGCCGATAGAGGTGCGGCCGGAGAGGCGGCAGACGCTCGCTCTGCGCTGGCTGGTCGATTTTGCCCGCAAACGCGGCGAAAGAACGATGCGGGAGCGCGTCGCCGGCGAACTCATGGACGCCGCCAACAGCACCGGCGGTTCGTATAAGAAAAAAGAAGACACGCATAAAATGGCTGAAGCTAACAGGGCTTTCGCTCATTACCGCGGGTTGACCGTCCGGCGGCTAAAGGCGCGCAACACCCGGAGAAAGGCAGATATTCAGTGAGCAGGCAGGTTTCATTGGCAAATGTCCGCAATATAGGCATTATGGCGCATATAGACGCCGGAAAAACGACGACGACGGAGCGCATCCTTTTTTACACCGGCCGGGTGCATAAACCCGGCGAAGTTCAC
>JAIRRL010000193.1 GCA_031255985.1 Gracilibacteraceae bacterium | reverse complement strand
TCGATTGATACGCCCCGCAAAGGATCGGGCCGCGGCAGCGCCGACCACAGTTCTTCCAGATCGACTTCCCGGAAAAACGGCGCCGTTTCCGCCAGGCTCCGCTCGCGCAGGAAGGAGGCCGCTTTTTTATAGGCGCTGTAAATAAGCACCCGATCCACTATATCCTGCTTCATCAGTTCTTCTTCCGCCAGCTCGTCCTCAGTTTTCTGAGGCCGGGGCAGGAGCTCGCGCGATTTCAGGTAAAGAAGCTGGGCCGCCAGCACGAGGAATTCCGAAGTGATTTCCAGGTCGAGTTTTTCCATTTGGGCCAGCGACTCGATAAAGCGGTCGGCGATGAGGGCTATGGGAATAGCGTAAATATCCACTTTATGCTGCCGGATCAAATTGAGCAACAGATCAAGCGGCCCTTGAAAAGCCGCCACCTCAACGTATATGCCGCCGCTTTCCCCCGCGGGGGCGGCGGCCGTCGCCGCAGTGTCCATTATTTTCCTCCGCAGGAAAAATTTTATATATCAATCGCGTCGCCTGTAATTATTGGGTTTTTTAATCCGTCTGATATACAAGCGGAAAAACACCGCGAAAACTATCTGCGTCAGGGAGGAGTACCATGAAAAAACAAGACGTGAATCATCCAAGCATCGAGGTGCGCGTATATCCTGTCAGCGCATCCAAAAACAGTCTGTTGGCCTTCGCCAGCGTGACGCTCGCCGGTTGCTTCGCCGTCAACGGCATCCAGATCATGAACGGCAAAAACGGCGTTTTTGTGGCTATGCCCAGCGTCAAGGACAGGAAAGGCGAATATCGCGACATTTGTTTTCCCATCACGGCCGAATTCCGCACCTTGCTGCATGAAACCATTCTGGAGGAATATTCCCGCTCGGCCGCCCAGACGGCGGCGGCCATCTGAGAACAGAGCTTAGAGTTCAAACTCAGGGCAAAATGGTTTCCCAAGTCACCTCTTCCGGCGGGGGCGGCGTGATCAGCAATTCAACGCGCCGATTGCGGGCGCGCCCCTCCTCGGAGGAGTTTTCAGCGATTGGCACATAATGGGAATAACCGGCTATGCTGGCTTTAGCCTGGGGAAATTTATCCTGCTCGACGATAAAAGCAAGCACGGTGGTCGCGCGCTGGGCGGAAAGATCAAAAGCGCTGACGTTTTCCATGCCGGTGTCGGCCGTATGGCCCTCGATTCTGACATGGCCGATCGCGTTGCTCATATCAGCGAGAATCATGCCGATTTTGGTCAGCACCGTCCGGCCTTCATCCCGCATTTGCGGACTGTCCGGAAAAAAAAGCACCGAATCCTTGAAGCGCACGATGATGGAATTATCTTTTTCCAGCACGTCAACCAACTCGCTCAGTTCGTTGGCGGCCACTTCGCTGACCAGACGGTCATACAGGTCGGAAAACTCCGCCGGCTGCTCCGGATCTTCGCCGTCAATGGAGGGGCTTTCGCCGGCCGGGCCGTCGCCGACGTCAGGCAAATTGCCGCTGCCGCCCTCAAAGGCGCCGGCGATGCTGCGGGCTATCTGCGCGTATTTTTGCGCGTCGATCGTGCTCATCGCGTAAAGCATAATAAACAGAGCAAGGAGCAGAGTAATCATATCCGAATACGTTAGCAGCCATCGCTCCGCATTATCTTTTTCCGGTTCGGGCTGCTTCTTTCGCGCCATAATCATTCACCTCCGCTGTCAGTCTGCGCGCCCACAGCTTCCAGATAAGGAACGATCATCTCTTTAATAGCCCGGACGTTGAAGCCTTTTTGGATACTGACCACGCCTTTTACCTGCAGTTCATAGCAGATGGAGCGCGTTTTCAGATTCATTTTCAATTTACTGGCAATCGGCAGATAAAGCAGATTGGCAAAGGCGATGCCGTACAAGGTCGCGATAAAAGCGGACGCGATAGCGCCGGCTAATTCTTCAGGCGAAGCCATATGGCTCAAAGTCTGAACCAACCCCATCACGGTTCCGGCCACGCCCATGGTGGGGGAGTAGCCGCCCATCGCTTCAAAAACGGAGATTTCAGAGTGTTTGGTCTGTTCAATAATAGCGATGTCCGCTTCCATGGACTCCTCAATGCGCTGCGAATCAGCGCCGTCCATCATCAGCAGTACGCCGCGTTTTAATATGGGATCGAGTTCCTCATGCTGCTGCAGATAACCTTCCAGGCTCAGAAAACCGTTTACTTTAACCAGTTGCGCCATTTCCTCCAGCGTGGCGGACACTTTGACGATTTCCTCCGCCGCCGTGGAACGGAATGTGGATAAAAACAGGGCGGGGACTTTCTTGATTTGCCTGAACTGAAAAGAAGTGAGAGTAGCGCCGATAGTGCCGCCGAACACGATAACCGCCGGACTGAGAAGGAACAGCGCCGGGATGCTGCCGTGCTCCAGCACGTAACCGACAAGCAGGCCGCCGAAAGCGACGACTAAGCCTATGAGTGTAGTCAGTTCCATGTGTTATCTCCTAGCATCAGTTTCGCCTCGCCTATTCATTATATCACATTTGAAAATAAAGTGCTAAGATTTACAAATTTTTTTTTGCCGCGTTCCCGGCTCCCGTAGGGGACGCCGCCCTCGGCGTCCCGGTTTCCGTTGCAATTCAGACCATACGGCTCCCGTAGGGGACGCCGCCCTCGGCGTCCCGCGTTCCCACGGCATTCCCTTGGAGCCAATTATACCACAAAACGCGCCTTTCCGTAAAGCTCGATTTACAACCCCGGTTCCCGCCCCTCCCGCTCGCGCCAATTTATCCCACGGGATATTCTGATCGGCGGCCGTCTGTTCCATATCCTCTCTCATAGTCGCGGACAGATAAGGCGCGTATTTCATAAAAAACGGTTAACCCCAGCCGTTATTGTGATAAACGAACAAAGTGTAATAAACCAGGGGCATCGTAAGGAGGAAACTGTCAAAACGGTCAAGCACGCCGCCATGGCCGGGGATAAAGCGGCCGGAATCCTTGATGTTCGCCGCGCGTTTCAGGGCGGACTCAAACAGATCGCCCAGCTGGGCGGCGAAACTGATGGCCAGGGCGAGAGGGGCGGTCAGTCCCAGCGGAGCCAGGTCGGAAAAATGAGCGAAAGTGCAACCGAAAATAACGGCGACGACCACTCCCGCCACCGAACCCTCAACGGATTTATTTGGGCTGACGCGGGGCGCCAGTTTATGCCTGCCGGCGAGAGAACCGATAAAATAGGCGGCGCTATCGGTCAGCCATACGGTTAGAACCGCGAAAAGGCACCATTCAAACCCGCCGGGCAGATCCCGCAGCCGCTGCAAATATGTAAAAAAAATGACCGGATAAAAAAAGGCGGAAATTTGAAAAATGACTTCCAGGAAGGAGGCGGCGGGGAAAATCAGAACATAGCGGGCCATGAGCAGGAAAAAACAAAAATAGAGAGCCGGCAGGAGCCAGTTTTGAAAATTCAGCCAAAACAACGCCAACCACGCCGCGCACAAAATCATAGGCCACGCTTCTTCCTGCGGCCGCAGCCAGCCGGCCTTGCGGCCGATCTGAAAATACTCCCTTAAAGCCAGCAAAGCGAGCAGGAGAATAGCGGTGGCCAGGTATTTGCCGCCGAGATATATGAGAAAAAGAAACAGCGGCGCTAATATTACGGCGCTCACAACGCGAACTAACATCGGTTTATCCTATTTTTTCCTCGGCACGGAGCCAAAACGGCGATCCCGGCGCCGGTATTCCGCCAGGGCGTTTTCCAGGGCGGCGCCGTCGAAATCCGGCCAACATTCCTTCGTCACGACCAATTCGGCGTAAGCCGCCTGCCAAAGCAGAAAATTACTGAGACGGGATTCGCCGGACGTGCGGATCACGAGTTCCGGATCCGGCAAACCGGCGGTGTGGAGACAGCGGGCAAAGCAATCCTCGTCGATCGCGGCCGGGTCAAGCGTTCCCGCCAGAACTTGCCCGGCCAAATTCCGCGCCGCCTGGATAATATCGGCCCGGCCGCCGTAATTCAGGGCTATCTGCAAACGGAGACCGTCGTTGTCCCGCGTTTTTTGCCCCGCTTTCGCCGCCAGTTCCCGCACGTCGGCGGGAAACGGCGTCATGTCGCCGATCATGAGGATGCGCACCCGCATGGCGTGCAGTTCTTCCACGGTTTTTTTAAAATACTCACGCAGAAGACCAAAAAGAAATTCGATCTCCCGGCGCGGTCTTTTCCAATTTTCGGTAGAAAAAGCATATACAGTTAAATAGCGGATTCCCAGGCCGCTGCTGTGACGCACCACGCGGCGCAAGGCCTCCACTCCGGCCCGGTGGCCGAAACTGCGCGGCATCCCGCGCTGTTCCGCCCAGCGCCCGTTGCCGTCCATGATGATGGCGACATGCTGCGGGTCGATCTGTTTCTCCATTGTCAAACCGCGACGATCTCTTTTTCCTTTATTTCCAAGGCGGAATCGACGTCTTTGATATATTTATCCGTCAGTTTCTGCACCCGATCCTGGCATTTTTTCGCTTCGTCCTCCGAACACAGCTTTTCTTTTTCCGTTTTTTTGATTTCATCCAAACTGTCGCGGCGAATATTGCGCAAAGCGACGCGCGCTTCCTCCGCTCTTTTTTTCACGGATTTTACGATTTCCTGCCGGCGCTCCGCCGTCAGCTGGGGAACGACCAGGCGGATGACTGAACCGTCGTTGGCCGGCGTGATGCCGAGATCGGATTTGAGGATCGCTTTTTCGACGGCGGTGATAGCGGACTTGTCCCAGGGCTGGATCGTTAGCATCCGCGGTTCGGGGGTCGCGACGTTAGCCATTTGGGCGATCTGGGTCTGCGTGCCGTAGTAGTCTACGGTAATTTTGTCCAACATGCCGGGAGAAGCCAGACCGGCCCGCACCGAGCGCAAATCCTTGCTCAGGATGTCAAATGTTTTTTTCATTTTTTCCTCGGCGGCGCGAATAATGTCCTCCAGATTCACACTAATCCCTCCCTACAAAAGTGCCTATCATATTGCCTTGCACAACTCTGAGGATGTTGCCAGCCTGATTCAGATCAAAGACAATAAGCGGAATATTGTTATCCATACAAAGCGACGCGGCGGTGGAATCCATGACGCCCAGGCCGCGGTTCAGAATGTCAAAATAAGTAAGGCGGTCAAATTTGCGCGCCGCCGGATTCCGGCGCGGGTCGTCGTCATACACGCCGTCCACCATTTTGGCCATTAAAATGACTTCCGCCTCGATTTCCGCCGCCCGGAGAGCCGCCGCCGTGTCTGTGGAAAAAAATGGATTTCCGGTGCCGGCGGCAAAAATGACGACCCGTCCTTTTTCCATATGGCGGATAGCCCGCCTTCTTATATAAAGCTCGGCGATCTGCCGCATCTCAATGGCGGAAAGAACGCGGGTGGGAACTTCTTTTTGCTCAAGGGCGTCCTGCAGGGCCAGAGCGTTCATCACGGTGGCCAACATTCCCATATGATCGGCTGTCGCCCGGTCCATCCCCATCGAACTGCCGACGGCGCCGCGCCAGAGGTTGCCGCCGCCCACCACCATGCCGATCTCAACCCCAAGGTCGCGGATGTCTTTGACCTGATCGGCCACGGTTTTAAGCGTCAGGGGCGAAATGCCCAGCCCGTCCGCGCCGGCCAGAGCTTCGCCGCTGATTTTGAGGATTATTCGCTTGTAGCGCGTTTCACTCATGCCCGCCTCCGCGTGTCTATTATTTCAACGTTAAAAATGGTTTTCCTTTCAGGCGCTATGAAAAAAAGAACACCTGCGTGTTCTCTTTTTACCGGTCAGCGCGCGATTTCCTTCATGACTTCATCCGCAAAATTGCTGTGGGCTTTTTCTATGCCCTCGCCCAATTCAAAGCGGGAGAAACGGCGAATGGAAATTTTTTCGCCGACCTTGGCGATCTGGTCGAGCAGTATTTCTTTGATCACTTTGTCGGGATCCTTGACAAAAGGCTGTTCCATCAGGCAAACGTCCTTATAGAATTTGCTGATGCGGCCTTCGATCATTTTTTCCGCTATATTTGCCGGTTTGCCCTCGTTCAGGGCCTGGGCGCGCAGGATATTCCGCTCGTGCTCCAGGATTTCGGCCGGGATATCGCTGATATTGACGTATTCCGGCCGGGCGGCGGCTATATGCATGGCTATGTCGCGGACAAAACGGCGGTAATCGTCGCTGCGGGAGACAAAATCCGTTTCGCAGTTGACTTCCACCAGCACCCCGATCCGGCCGGCCCCGTGAATGTACGATTCCACCAAACCTTCCGCCGCGATGCGCCCTTCTTTTTTGGCCGCGGCGGCCAGGCCTTTTTCTCTCAGCGAATCAATCGCTTTGTCCATGTCGCCTTCACATTGAACGAGCGCCTTTTTGCAGTCCAGCATCCCGGCGCCGGTTCGTTCCCTCAGCTCTTTGACCTGGGCGGCGCTGATTTCTGCCATAATTTTCCTCCTGTTTTAATTGGGTGCGTTTCCCCATGTTTTATCACCGGCTGACCCGCCTTGCCCCCGCTCGGAGTTTCGCCGCCATCCGCGGCGGAACTCCGGGCAGGCAAGTCCGCGCCGCCGGCGGCCGACCGGTATTAACCGGCGGCGGCCGCCTCGTCCGGCTGGTCGTCCAACCCGCCTTGCGCGCCTTCAATCACAGCGTCCGCCATGCGTCCGGTCAGGAGTTTGACGGATTTAATCGCGTCGTCGTTCGCCGGGATAACCACGTCGATCTCATCCGGATCGCAATTGGTATCGACGATGCCGATCAGCGGGATGTTCAGTTTGCGGGCTTCCGCCACGGCGATGCGCTCTTTGCGCGGATCGACGACGAACACGGCGCTGGGCAGTTTCTTCATATCCTTGATGCCGCCGAGAAAACGCTCCAGTTTTCCCATCTCGTGCTTCAGCGAAGCCACTTCTTTTTTCGGCAGCACCTCAAACACTCCGCTTTCCTCCATTTTTTCCAGCTCGCGCAAGCGATCCACGCGTTTCTGGATGGTCTGGAAATTAGTGAGCATACCGCCGAGCCAGCGCTCGTTGACATAAAACATGCCGCAGCGCTCCGCTTCTTCTTTCACGGTTTCCTGCGCCTGTTTTTTTGTGCCGACAAAAAGTATGCTGCCGCCGGCTTGCGTCAGGTCGCGCACGAAATTATAGGCCTCGTCCACTTTCCGCACGGTTTTTTGCAGATCTATGATATAGATCCCGTTCCGCTCCGTAAAAATGAAACGAGCCATTTTGGGGTTCCAGCGCCTTGTCTGGTGCCCGAAGTGTACGCCGGCTTCCAATAATTGTTTCATAGAAACAACAGCCATTGTGACACCTCCTTTCTTGTTTTTTTCCGCCGCGAAACTCAACCCGGCGGCCGCCCCGAAGCAGGGAACCGGGCGCCGGTCCTTCCGCGTGTGTATTTTGCGTAAAATCCACCGCAAGAATTATATCATATCAAAAAAGAGTTGGCAACAAGCATTGCTTTTTCCCGCTCCGTCCCTTATACTGGGAACGGCGGACCCGAATGAATACCGCTTTCCGGGTTTTGGCGCCGCGCGGAAAAATTATCATGTTTCCGTCCGGCATTGGCGGCGGAGAGACGGCGACGAAAGGAGCGGCGAATCATGGCAAAAATTGTTGTTGACAGCGGCTGCGACATCTCGGAGGAAATTTTGGATCGCGCCGGCGTACCCATCGAAGTGGCCCCCTTGACATTGCGCTTGGGAGAGAAAATTTTCACAGACGACGGGGGCATGGACATAGAGCAATATTTGACAGAAATGGAAAAATGTAAGGAGCCGTCGCAATCCTCGGCCCCGTCGCCGAAACAGTTCATGGACGCCTACGCCGGCAACGGCAGTATTTTCGCGGTCACGCTCTCGTCTTTTGTCAGCGCCTCCCACAGCAGCGCCAATTTGGGCAAGCAGCTGTACAAGGAAAAAATCGGCGCGAAGTTCATTCACGTTTTTGACAGCCTTTCCGCCTCGTCGGGCGAAACGCTGATCACTCTGAAAATCGCCGAACTATTATATAAGAAGATTTCCGACCGCGAAATCGTCAGCCGGGTCAATCATTTCATCGACGGCCTGAAAACATATTTCATGCTGGAAAAATATGACACAGTCGTAAAGACCGGCCGCATGGAGCCTCACGTCGCGAAAATAGCCTCCTGGCTGAACATCAAACCCATCTGCGCCGGCGTCGGCGGCAAAATGGCCATGATCGACAAGGCGCGCGGGCGCAAAAACGCGGTCAAGCGGCTGATAGAGATCATGGCGGCGGAAAAAGCGGATTTCGGTAGCAGGATATTGGGGATTTCCCACTGTCAGTGCATTGAGAACGCCGTTTCCCTGAAAAATGAAATTTTAAAGCATATCCCGTTCAAGGATGCGTTCATAGTGGACACGTCCGGCCTATGTTCCACGTATACCGGCCGCGGCGGCATCGTGGTGGCCTTCTGAAAAATTTGGGGAGGATTTATGACCAATGTAGAACGTTTTAACAACCAAAGCCTGGCGGAGGAAATCTGCAACAGCATCGCCCACGGCCTGGGCGCCGTCCTCGCGGTGGCCGGAACCGCAGTACTCGTGGTGTACGCCTGTTTGAGCCGCAGCGCCCTGAACATCGTCAGCAGCGCCGTTTACGGCTTCACGCTGCTGTTTTTATTCGCTATGTCCACGCTTTACCACGCTTTTACCAACCGGCGCCTGAAAAAAGTTTTTCAGGTGCTTGATCACTGCTCGATTTTTCTGCTCATCCTCGGTTCCTACACGCCTATCTGCCTTTCGCTCATCGGCGGCCGCGCCGGCTGGATTTTATGGGGCTTTAACGCCGCCCTCACCGTCCTCGGCATCACGGCCAACGCCGTCAACCTGCGCCGCTGGCACAGATTGAGCCTTGTTCTCTATCTGCTCATGGGCTGGTCGGTCGTCGTCGCTCTCAAACCCATGCTCGCCCTTCTCTCCGGCGGCGCCTTCCTCTGGCTCCTGGGCGGCGGTCTTTGCTATTCCGTGGGAATATTATTTTATATCGCGAAAAAACCGCGCTTCATGCACGCCGTCTGGCATGTCTTCGTCCTGGCCGGCGCTACGCTGCATTATCTGTTCATGCTTTTTCACGTCATCATGCCGGAAATCGCTTGACATCAGCCGCCGGCTACGCCCGCGCGGCGGCGTCCGGGCCGGCAAAAACCCGGCGGGCAATATCCACTCCCGCTTTGGCGTCGCGGGCGTAAAAATCGGCGCCGATTTCCCTGGCGTATTCCGGCGTCAGCACCGCCCCGCCCACCATCACCTGGCAATTGAGTTCGGCGGCCCGCAATTGGCGGATGGTTTCGGCCATACTGGGCAAGGTCGTCGTCATCAGGGCGGAAAGCCCGACGAGCCGCGCGCCCGAATCGCGGGCCGCCGCCACTATTTCCGCCGGCGGCGCGTTGCGACCCAGATCGCCGACCTTATATCCATAATTTTCCAATAATACTTTTGCTATATTTTTGCCTATATCGTGAATATCGCCGTAAACGGTGGCCAGGACGACCGCGCCTTTAACGGGCGCCGCAGCGCCCGTTTTTTTCAGGTGTTCGCTCAGCACGGCAAAAGCGCTTTGAGCCGCCTGGGCGGACGCGATCAGCTGGGGAAGGAAAACGCGGCCAGCGTCAAACGTTACGCCAACCTCGTCCAGAGCGGGGATGAGAACGGCGTCGATGATGTCCATGGCTTCTTCACTTTGCGCCAGGGCCGCCGCCGCCCGCCCGGCGTCGTCTTTCAGGCCCCGCGTCACCGCCCCGCGCAGCGTTTCCGCGACGGAAGCGTATTCCGTTGCAGAGGGCGGCGGGGAGGGGAGGGCGGCGGCTTTAAAACGGGCGATATAAGCCGCCGCGTCCGGATCGCCCCGCCGCAAGGCGCGGGCGGCGTAAACCGTATCCATCATCGCCCGGTCGCCGGGGTTCATGATCGGCAGATCCAGCCCCCGCCCCAGCGCCATGGCGAGAAAAGTTCTGTTGAGCAGCGGCCGTTCCGGCAGGCCGAAGGAAATATTGGAAACGCCGAGCAGAGTTTTGAGACCGAGTTCTTCCCGGACGCCGGTCAGAGCGCGCAGCGTTTCCTCCGCCCCGGCCGGTTCGGCGGATACCGTCAAAGTCAGGCAGTCGATATAGACGTCTCTGGCCGGGAGTCCGTATTCCAGCGCCCGCGCCAGAATACGGCGGGCGATCGCCAGGCGTTCGGCCGCCGTATTCGGAATTCCGCGCTCGTCCAGCGTCAGGCCGACCACCGCCGCGCCATACCGGCGGGCGACGGGCAAAATCCGCGCCAGCGCGGTTTCGTCCCCGTTGACCGAATTGATGACGGCTTTGCCGTGGCACAGCCGCAATCCCGCCTCGATAACCGCCGGATCGGCGGAATCAATTTGCAGCGGCGCGTCCGTCACGCTCTGTAAAGCCTTGACGACGCGCTTCATCGTTTCTTTTTCGTCAATGCCGGGCATACCGACGTTGACGTCCAAAATATCCGCCCCGTCCCGGCATTGTTGCAGCGCTTCCTTCAGGATAAAATCCGTATCATGGCTTAACAGGGCTTCTTTCAGCAATTTCTTGCCTGTGGGGTTAATCCTTTCCCCGATCACCCGTATGCCGTCCAGGCTCACGACCCGCGTCGCGCTGCACACCGCCGGCGGCGGCGCCGGAACGGGGCGGGGGGTGAAGGGCCTGTCGGCCAGCGCCGCCCGCAGCGCCCGGATCGCCTCCGGAGTTGTGCCGCAGCAGCCGCCCAGAACCTGCGCTCCCGCGGCCGTCAGGCGGCTGAGCTGGGCCGCGAACTCCGCCGGCGCGAGACTGTAGCCGCCGCCGCCCGGATCAGGCAGGCCGGCGTTCGGCTTCACCACCAGCGGCAGATGAGTCCAGCGGGCGAACTCCGAGACGATGGCCGCCGCTTCGCCCGGTCCCAGCGAGCAATTGAGGCCGAGAGCCGATACGCCGAGTCCCGTCAGCGTCAGGGCGGCGACCGCCGGGCTGCAGCCGGTGAAAGTGCGGCCGTCCGTCTCAAAGGACATCGTGGCGATAATGGGCAGATCGCTGTTTTCCCGTACCGCGAGGACTGCCGCCCGCATCTCGCCTAAATCGGTCATCGTCTCCACGACGGCGAGATCGGCCCCGGCCGCCGCTCCGGCTAAAACCTGCGCCTTGAATATCTCGTAGGCCGCTTCAAACGACATTACGCCCAGCGGTTCCAGCAACTCGCCCAGCGGCCCGATATCCAAGGCGACGAGCGCGCGGCCGGCCGCGGCTTCCCGCGCCAGGCGCACGGCGGCGGTCACGATTTCCGCCGCCGTAGCCTGAACATCCGCGCCGGTCGCCAAAACGCCCTTCAGCTTACAGGCGTTGGCGCCGAAAGTATTCGCGTACAGCACTTGGGCGCCGGCGGCGGCATACTCGCGGTGAATCGCGCCTATGCGCTCCGGCGCTGTTATATTGAGAAGTTCCGGCGTTTCGTCCGGCCGGATTCCCTCCCGTTGCAGGACGGTGCCCATGGCGCCGTCCAAAATCACATACCCCCGCGCGAGCAATTCCTGAAACGCCGGACGGCCGTCGCCTAACCCGCGCTGATTCCTTTTATCCATTCCGTCACCGTTTCTTGGCCGCGCCATTCCACCGTCACCGCGTCAAAACGCATGGAAGGCCATTCTTTGTATTTTCTCGCCTTCAAATAAAAAAGCGCCGCCAATTCCATTTTTTTCAATTTGCTTAAAGTCAAATTTTCCGCCGCCCGCCCGCTCCGGCCGGAAAGCCGCGTCTTCACCTCGATAAAGGCCAAGGTTTCCCCGTCCTGGGCGATTATGTCTATTTCCCCGCCGCGGGTGCGGTAATTGCGCTCTAGAATAGAAAGCCCGGCCGCGCGCAAATAGTCGGCGGCCATGATTTCCCCCAGTTCGCCCAAAGTTTTGCTCTCATTAGCCGCCGCGCCGGCCAAAAGCGTCCCCGCCGCCGCCCGCCGCACCGGGGCGAAACTTCGCCGGTGTTCGCGGCACGGCCCGTAAGCGGCCAGAGCTTGCAGATGGGCTTTGACGCCGTAACCTTTATGCCGGTCAAAACCGTAGCGCGGGTAGAGCCGGTGCAACTCCGCCATATAGCCGTCCCGCTCCACCTTGGCCAGAATCGAAGCGGCGGCGATACTGGCGCATATTCCGTCCCCGCCTATCAGCGCCCGCTGGGGTACAGTCAGAGTCAAACGATCCCGCCCGTCAAGCAGAACAAAGTCGGGCGGCGGGCTTAGGGCGGCGAGGGCGCGGGTCATGGCCAGTTTTGTCGCCTGCAAAATATTTATGGCGTCGATTTCCGCCGCTTCCGCCCGCCCTATGGCCCAGGCGGCGGCGTTAGCCCGTATTTCGCCGTTCAGGCGCTCCCGGCGGGCGGCGCTCAGTTTTTTGGAATCGTTCAGGCCGCTCAAATCATAATCGGGCGGCAATACGCAGGCCGCGGCCACCACCGGCCCGGCCAGCGGGCCGCGCCCGGCTTCGTCCACGCCGGCCACCGCCGCGTATCCCTGCCGCCACAGCAATTCTTCCGCCGCGAAATCCATCTGTCCTCCCCCGGCCGGCGCGCGTCTCAGTCCAAAGTGACGCGCCCGATTTTGCCCGCCCGGAACTCCTTGAGCAATAAACGCGCCGTCCGGAGGGTGTCGACCTCTCCCCCGGCCGTCAAACAGCCGCGGCGGCGACCGACGCTTTCCAGGCTGGCGGCCGCCGCCGCTTCTTCGCCGTAACAGGTTCGGAGCGCGTCCGGATAACGTTCGCTTAACAAACGCAGGAGCCACGCCGCCAGTTCCTCCGCGTCGAAAACCTCGTCGCGGATCGCTCCCGTCGCCGCCAGTTTGCGCGCCGTTTCCTCATTTTCCAGCTTGGGCCGGAGTATCCCCGGCGTATCCAGCAACTCCAGCCGGCCGTCCGCTTTGATCCACTGAGG
>JAIRRL010000016.1 GCA_031255985.1 Gracilibacteraceae bacterium | reverse complement strand
CCGTCTCCGCCGCCGGTTCCGCCAGTCCGCTCACCATCCCGGCGGGCAAGGACGACAGCGGATTATCCCCCTTCTCCCCGACGAGGGCGCCCGGCCCGTCGTCATAAGTGAGCAGCTCCTCCTTCCCGGCCGCCGGCGGGGAGGACGCGGAAGCGCCGGGCTGTTGTTTCAGTATGTTAAGCGGCTGTTTTATGGCGTCGCGCACCGTATCGACCGGCTCCTTCACGCTCTCGTTCCACACGTCCGCGGGGGTCTCCCAAGCGTCTTTTACCTCCGAAGTCAAATCGGCCCACAGGCGCCGGGCCTGATAAACCATGCCGCCGAGCGAGCGAGCGATGACAGGCAGATCCTCCGGCCCGAACACGATGAGCGCCACGAAAATAATGAGGGCTATTTCGGTAAAACTCACGCTCCGGCACTCCTTTCGCCTGTTTTCAGCCGCTTTCCTCCCGCGCCAGCCTTCGGCGGCGCCGGCGAAGGAAAAGATAACCCAGCCAAATGCTTATTTCGTACAGCAAATACATAGGCGTTATCATCAGGGCCTGCGTCGCCAGATCCGGCGTAGGCGACAAAATGACGGCGACCACCACGATGATGAAAAAAGCGTATTTGCGGTATTTGCCCAACGCGGCCGGCGAGATTATGTCCAGGCGGATCAAGGTGAGCAGGACGATGGGCAGCTGGAAAACGCAGCCGAAAGTCAGAAGAAAAGTGGTAACGAATCCCAGATAGTCGCCGATGGCGCTTTGGGCCGTATCCACCACGTCGCTGCCGATGAAAAACAGGAATTTCAGGCACAGCGGCAGCACGACCAAAAAAGCGAAGGCCACGCCGCCGGCAAAAAGCGTGATCGAAGGCAAAGTGACCAGATAAACCGTCTTTTTTTCCGATTTGGTCAAAGCCGGCAGGATAAAGCTCCATAACTGCCAGATCACCACCGGAGCGGCGATGATCACGCCGGTGATCAGCGAAAGCTTCAGTTTGACCAGCAACTGCTCCATAACGCCGATCGAGATGAGGGGAATACCGGCCGCTTCCACCGGGGCCGCCAGTATTTTGAAAACCCGGCCGCTCAAGGCCCAGCCGCCCAAAGCCCCGGCCGCGACGGCGTAAACGGAAACAAGGAGCGCCTTGCGCAAAGCTTTCAGATGATCCCATAGCGGCATATCCGCGCTTTTACCGGCTTTTCGTCTCACTGCGCTCCTCCAGTATTGTACCACAAATCAGGCGCGAGCGCCAAGCCCCGCCGTTAAATCAAGGAAAAAAGACCGCAAGTTTTCGCGCAATCCGGGCGGCGTCCCGGCAATCGCTTTTTCCGTCGCGGCCAGCCCGGCGCGCAGGAGATCCGGTTTTCCTTCTTCCCCCGCCCCCCAGAGGACGGCCAGTTCCGCCGCCGCCCCCTCCAGGCCCTGCGTTTCCTCGCGCGGGAAAAGACGCCATTCCTCAATCACGCGCGCCGGCAGCAGCAGAGCCGCTTTTTCCCGCAGCAACACTTCCCGCCAGGCCGCCGCGTCCTCGCTCCCCGGCGGCAGGCGGCGGCGGAGCAGCGCCCCTTCGTTCATCGTCCGCATGACTTCCGTATATTTACAGGTCTGCGGGTACAGCAAGTCCCCGCTCAGCGAAGTCAAAACTTTGGCCGAGAAAAAATCACCGAACAAAACGCTGTACTGCCGCTCCCGTTCCGCCGATTTTATCTCGCGGATGAAGCGGTGGACGCGAAAACTCAAATAGGTGTATTCCACCGACAGCGCCAGTTCCACTATATCCCGCCGCCTGAGATCAGAGCCGCTTGTCAGAGCGAAAACAAATGCGGGACAAACGTCCTTGTCCGCGCCGCTCAGGGGTTTAGGCAGCAAAGCGGCGTAATTCCGCCCCCGCCAGCAAAGCGCCCGCTCCAGGCCGGTATCGAATTCGTCCCAATGCGCCGCAAAACATTCCCGTCGCATATCGGTTCCCCCACCATTTCTCAATGAATAACCATATTATCCCGGTGAACTATTTCGTCGCCGCGCCAGTCAGACACGCGCCGGCTCGCCTCGCCGGAGCCGCGCCCCCGCACGGTCAGCACCTCGTCGCTGCTTAACTCCGCTATGCCGCGCGCCACTTCCTCCCCGTCCGGGCCGATTATTTTCACCGGATCGCGCCGCTCCCACCGCCCCTTCGCCCCCGTGATCCCGGAAGCGAGAAGGCTTTTGCCCCCGTCGCGCAAAGCGGCGGCTGCGCCGGCGTCCACGATGATACTGCCGAGAGAGCGGGCGCCATAGGCGATCCAGCGTTTTTTCCCCTTCAACGCGCGCGCGGCCGGGACAAAATAAGTGCCGACCGGTACCCGCCCTTCCGGCAAAGCGGCCAGTTCCTCCGCCCGCCCGCCGTTCAGGAGCAAAGCGCCGATGCCGCAGCGCGTCGCTATTTCCGCCGCCTGGAGTTTGGTGCGCATCCCGCCCGTTCCCTCCGCCGTTCCCGCGCCGTCCGCGTAGGCTTTGACCGCGCCGATGTCCTCCACCCGCGGGATGAGGCGGGCGTCGCCGTCGCGGCGCGGGTTGCCCGTATACAGCCCGTCCACGTCGGTGAGCAGCACGAGCAGATCCGCCGAAACCAGCCCGGCCACCTGGGCGGACAGGCGGTCATTGTCCCCGAAACACAGTTCCTCGTAGGCCACGGTGTCGTTTTCGTTGACTATCGGCACAACGCCGAGCGCGAGCAGACGGGCAAAGGTGTTGCGGGCCGCGTTGTAATGGGAGGCGTCTACGAGGTCGGCGCGGGAAAGTAAAATCTGGGCGCAGATAAGTCCGTATTTTTCAAAAAAATAACTGTATTTTTCAATCAAAATGCCCTGACCGACAGCCGCCGCCGCCTGCCGCCCCGCGATATCGCGCGGGCGCCGGTCGAGCCGGAGCCGATGCGTCCCGGCCGTCACCGCCCCGGAAGTCACGAGAATCGTCTCCAGGCCGCTCCGCCGCCAAGCGGACGCCACATAGGCCAGCCGGTCCATCGTGGCGCCGTTTAGCCCGTCCCCCGCGCTCAGGGCGTGGCTGCCTATTTTCAAAACTATGCGTTTCAGTGGTTTTTCCGCCGGCATAAGCTACGCCCCAAACTCCCGTTCCATCTCCGCCGCCCGTTCGGCGGCGGCGGCCAGGGCGCGCCCGACGGCGGCGCTCAGCCCGTCGGCGGCAAAACTCCGGAGCGCGGCTTCGGTAGAGCCGCCGGGCGAGGTGACGCGCTCCCGCAAGCCGGCCGGGCTTTCCTCCCCGTTTTCCAGCATCCGGCCGGCCCCGATCAGAGTTTCCCGCGCCAGAAACAGCGCCGCGTCCGGCGCCAGCCCCAGCGCGGCCCCGGCCTCGGCCATCAGTTCCGTCAGCAGGTAAAAATAGGCCGGGCCGCTGCCGCTCAGGGCGGTCAGGGCGTTCATGTCAGATTCTTCCACCCAAATGATTTTGCCTAGAGCTGAAAATATCGCTCCTGCCGTCTCCCGCTGGGCGGGAGTCGCGCCGGGAGCGGCCGTGAGGCCGGTGACGGCGCGAAGCGCGGCGCTGGAGGTATTGGGCATGGCGCGAACCAGCGCCGCGCCCGGCAGGCGGCGGGAATAAAAGCGGAGCGGGAGACCGGCGACGGCGGTTATCAGGAGTTTGCCGCTCAGGTCGCAATCCGCCAGAGTGGTCAGCAGCCCGGCGGCCTGGTTCGGCTTGACGAGCAGGAGAATCACCTCGGCTTCGGCTGCCAGAGCCGCCGCCGCCGGCGCCGTCCGGGCCGAGTAGTCGGCCCGGAGGCGTTCGGCCCGCTCCGCCGCGATATCGTATACGATAAGATCATAGGGGGCGTTTTTGGCCCGCAGGCCCCGCATTATGGAAGCCGCCAGGTTGCCGCCGCCGAGAAAACCCAGTTTCACAGCGCCGCCCTCACTTTCGCTCCCATTTCCTTCGTGCCGATGATCCGGGCGCCGGGTTCGGCCAGATCCGCCGTCCGCCAGCCGTCCGCCAGCACCGCCGTCACCGCGTTTTCCACGCGCTCGCTCTCCGCCGTCAGGCCGAAAGAGTATTTCAGCATCATGGCCGCCGAGAGAATAGCCGCCAGCGGATTGGCCTTGTCCTGCCCGGCGATGTCCGGGGCGCTGCCGTGGGCCGGTTCGTACAGACCTTTTTTTCCGCTCAGGCTCGCCGTGGCCAGCATACCGATGGAGCCGCCAAGGACGGAGGCGAGGTCGGTCAGGATATCGCCGAACGTGTTTTCAGTCACGATCACGTCGAATTGATCCGGCTGCCGCACGAGCTGCATAGCCGCGTTATCCACATACATATGCGTCAGTTCCACGTCGGGGAATTCCCGCGCTACGTCCAGGGCGATTTCCCGCCAAAACCGCGACGATTCCAGCACATTGGCCTTATCGACCGAGCAGAGCCGCCGCCGCCGTTCCCGCGCCCATTGAAAAGCCAGCCGCGTGATGCGGCGCACTTCTTCCTCCGTGTAGATCAGCGTGTCGTAAGCGGCGGGGGGAGAGGAACGCCGCCCTTTTTCCCCGAAATAAAGCCCGCCGGTCAATTCACGCACGACCACCAGATCGACGTTGCGCACCACTTCTTCTTTCAGGGGCGAAGCGCCGATCAGGGCCGGGATCATGCGAATGGGGCGGATATTGGCAAAAAGCGCCAGGTGTTTGCGCAAAGGGAGCAAGGCCGCCGGCTCCGGCCGCTGATTCACCGGCAGGGCGTCCCATTTCGGCCCCCCGACGGCGCCCAGCAGCACGGCGTCCGCTTCAAGGCAGGCGGCGAGGGTGTCCGGCGGCAGAGCGCCGCCCGTCGCGTCGATGGCCGCCCCGCCGATCAGATGTTCCCGCCAGACGAAACCGCGGTTTTCCGTCACCGCTCGCGCCGTCGCCACGGCCTCCGGCATTATTTCCTGTCCGATCCCGTCTCCGGGTAAAACGGCGATTTCAGGCATTGCTGCTCTCCTTCCCCCTCCGGGCGCGAATTTGGGCGATCAGGCCCCCGGCGGCGATGATCTCCTGCATGAAAGGCGGCAAGGGCCGCGCCTGGTACTCCGTCCCCCGCGTTTTGTCGCGAATCAGGCCGGTGGCAAAGTCCACTTCCACTTCGTCCCCCGTCTCGATCGCCCGCGCCGCTTCCGGACATTCGTAAATCGGCAGGCCGATGTTCAGGGAGTTGCGAAAAAATATCCGGGCGTAGGACTCGGCGATCACAGCGGCTAAACCGGCCGCCTGAATAGCCGCCGGCGCGTGTTCCCGCGAGGAACCGCAGCCAAAATTCCTGCCGCCGACGATGACGTCTCCCGCCTGCGCGCGGGCGGCGAATTCCGGGTCGGCGTCCTCCATGCAATGCGCGGCTAAATGGGCCGCGTCGGTTTGATTCAAATAGCGGGCGGGAATAATGGCGTCCGTGTCGATGTTATCCCCGAATTTCCAAGCCTTACCCATTATTTACCACCTCCTGGGGATAAGTGATCTCGCCTTTTACCGCCGAAACAGCGGCTACCGCCGCGTTGCAGAGATAAACCTCCGATTCCGGATGCCCCATCCGGCCGACAAAATTGCGGTTCGTCGTCGAAAGCGCCCGCTCGCCTTTGGCCAAAATGCCCATATGACCGCCGATGCACGGCCCGCAAGTCGGAGTGCTGACAGCGGCGCCGGCCAGGATCATGTCCTCAATCCAGCCGCGTCGCAGCGATTCGAGATATATTTCCTGCGTGCCGGGCAATATGACGCAGCGAACGCAGGAATGAACTTTCCGGCCCCGCAGGACGGCGGCCGCCGCTTCCATATCCTCCAGCCGCCCGTTCGTGCAGGAGCCGATGACCACCTGATCCAGTTTTATCCCGGCGACTTCCGTCACCGGTTTTACGTTCGCGGGCGAACTGGGGCAGGCCACGAGAGGCGGGATATCTTTTGTCATAATGTCAAATACTTCCAAATAATGGGCGTCGGGATCGCTCCTGTACACCTTGTAATCCCGTTTGGCTCGCTGGCGGACGTAGCGCAGCGTCGTTTCGTCCGGTTCGATGATCCCGGCCTTGGCCCCCGCTTCCACCGCCATGTTGCACATAGTCAGCCGCCCGTCCATGGAGAGCGCTTCTATGCCTTCGCCGGTGAATTCCATCGCCTGATAGCGCGCGCCGTCCACGCCGATGAGACCGATGAGGTGGAGGATAAAATCCTTGCCGCTCACCCAGGGCTGGCGCTCTGTCCCGTGAAAAACGAATTTCAGCGATTCCGGCGTCCTGAACCAGGCTTCGCCCGTCGCCATTCCCGCCGCCATGTCCGTGGAACCGACTCCGGTGGCAAAAGCTCCCAGCGCTCCGTAAGTACAGGTGTGAGAATCAGCGCCGATCATCAGGTCGCCCGGCAGCACCACCCCCTGTTCCGGCAGCAGGCAATGCTCTATGCCCACGCGCCCCGTTTCCCAGTAATGGGTGATCCCCTGGGCGCGGGCGAAATCGCGGAGTGTTTTGCATAACTCCGCCGAAGCTATGTCCTTGTTCGGGGTAAAATGATCCGGGACGAGAACGACTTTTTCCGGGTCAAACACCCGCTCGATTCCAAGTTTCGCGAATTCCTGGATGGCCACCGGCCCTGTCACGTCGTTGCCCAGAACCAAATCCAGTTTGGCGTTGATTATTTCCCCCGGCGCCACCTGTTTCACTCCGGCGTGAGACGCCAGAATCTTTTCGCTGATGGTCATTCCCATCGGGTCACTCTCCTCCTTCTCCTGTTCCAGTCTCCATCTTCAGGCCTTGCTTTAGTCTCCTGTTCCGGCTTTAGTCTCTTGTTCCGGCTTTAGTCTCTTGATCCGGCTTTTTCACCCTGTTTCCAGCGGCGAGTCGCAATAAATACAGGACGCCGCTTGGCCGACGGTCACAGTGTTCGCCGCCCCGCAGCTCTCGCAGATCAAGCGTTTTTGCCGCGCCGTCCTCCGGCCCGCGCCGCGTCCGTCCGCACGCATGACGATAAATTCCCGCGTTTTGCGGTTCACATACGCCTTGGCAAAATAACCTCTTTCCACCATTTTAATCAAGTCGCTCTCCGCCTCCGCGCCGGTAACGCCCATAGCGGCGGCGATTTCGTCCACCGGGGCGCTGCCCATATTTTCCACCACCAGGGCGTAGCGGTGAAAAAGCTTCGCTTTGCGCTTGGTGTTCACGCCGACGAGCAAGGAGAATATGCCCACAAACAGGGCAAGTATGCTCAAGAAAAAGAGAAATCCGATCGGCCTGGCCCGGAATAACAGCAAAGAGACTACTATAATAACCGTCGCTGTTCTGACCATGGACGAGCCGTCCTCATAGTAGAGGTTTTTATTGGTGCAAAGGCGGTAGATCAAAGCGGCGACGCCTAAAGGAAAACAAATTATCGTCAGCAGAATGATCCAACCATAGGACAGGGGTTTTTGTCTGTACGCAGCGGTTCCCTCCTTCCTGCGAAGATTCTTTTTTCATTATATAATATAGCCCGCCTTTTTACCAGTGCGCGACAGAATTTTTATCACGTCGCCAGCTCCCATCATGGAACGCCCGATAGCGTGACTTGTTTCTGAAAATTCGGCTTGTACCCGTGCTGTATTCCTGTTATAATTGGGTGCAATGAACAAGGATTTAACAGGAATCGGACGCGCCGATAATATTTCATCTCCAAAAATAGGGCCGGCTCAGGCGGGAATCCCCCGCCGGCAGCGCATATTCAAGAGAATCAAAGTATATTCGTTAGAAGGTGGCAATGGGAATAAAGATGAAGAAACGCGCCGTATGGCTTTTGACGGTTGATGACGCCCTGACCGGCTCAGTCCTGGCCGCTAAAACTCTCTCTCCTATCGTGTTAGCCAACCGCAGCCAAATAAAAAACCCTCCGGATATCGGTACCTAATGGTACATGTTGGGAGGCGGCGGCGATGAATAAAAAATATTATGCAATCAACTTTATTCTTCACATTATTTATGGTTGCGTGATTTGGAGTTCTCTCGCCTATGGCCTTAGTCACGCAAGTTATGGTGGTTTTACCGGAGGGGGGGAGAGTGGAATACGTTGGCGGGATTGATGTTGTTAATCTTTGGAATTCCAGCGCCGATCATAACCAATGTGTTATGTATACGCGCCTGTTACAGAAACACTAAATTGGCAAGAGAATTCTTCAAGTGCATAGGCATTGCCATACTGGCGGGATATCTTTCTGGTTTCATTGTTACTGGAATTGGTA
>JAIRRL010000154.1 GCA_031255985.1 Gracilibacteraceae bacterium | reverse complement strand
CATACGTTACATTGAGCGCTCCGGCAAGTTGCCCCTCATAGTTAAACAGCGGCGTGGTAATGACATAGGATGTGGGCGGAGCCGGCGCGCCGGAAAAAAAGCCATGCAGTTTTTGGCTGAGCGATGCTGCCAGCACGGTGTAAGAGCGGACGCCGCTTTGGATGGCGCTAATTATCTCCGCCCTCTGGTAAGCGCCGTTGTCGCTGCCCGGAATGGAAAAAGTGCCGGTTACGCGCATACCGTCCTTTGTATTGGCCGAAGCGCGATGCTGATAATCCCCATCCAGTATTTCAAACGAGCGGCCGACAAAATCCCCGTCGTTATTTAGCAGACGTCCGACCAGCACCGCCCAGGAATCTTCTTCTCCGTTTTCCAGCGGCACAACGGCGGCTTTCAACATTACCGGCAATCCCCGCGCCGCCTGATTGGCAAACAAGGCCCGCGCGCCAAGCGAGGGCTGGAAATCCGTGATCGTCTCCCAATCGGTAATTTCCGTGCTAATTAATGCGTTTTGCCGATAAACGCTGTCCGCGACCATCCGGTCGAACAGGCGCAAAAAAACCGCCTCCGTCCGCCCGTTCCCGCCGACGGGCCGCCCTCCTTCATAAAGCACGAAAAAATCCACGCTCTCCTGGCTTGCCAGATAATCCGCCACCAGATCCGGGTTGTTGAATCTTTCTCTGTTCGCCGTCAGCGTCAGATTATTTATCTGTTCCCGGAAAAAAGCGTTATATTCATACAGAGCAACCGCCGCGTCCTCCTCCAGCGAAGCGCGGTAGGAGTCGTTCCACGCCTCCAGAACGGCGCGGCTCGCGGTAAGGAGAAAAAGAGCCAGACAAACCAGAAGCAGCGCTACGATCCATTGCAGATTAAAAACAAACAAAGGCTTTTTCTTCATAGATCGCTCATGAGTCTTTCCTTAACCGCGAGCAAAGAAGCTTCTGTCCGGTTTTTCGCGCCCATTTTCCCCAAAATATGGGTTATATGGGTTTTTACCGTATTTGAGCTGACATAAAGCAACTCCGCGATATCTTTGTTGCCCAGCCCACGGGCCATATGGCTTAACACCACTAATTCCTGGGCGGTTAAATCATAAGTATTGCCGGTCGCCCGGTTTTCCGCCCGGCTTTCCTCCCCTGCCCTCTCGCCTGTTCCGATCCGCCCGAAGCTTAGCGGCAGACGATAAAACGCCGAGGTTATTCTGGTCAGTTCGGCGATATCCTTGCCGCTGCCGCGCCCGCCAATCAGGAAAAAACGCTTCTCCCCGTTTCCCGTTCCTTTAGCGTCGCGAAAGGCGGTCTGAATGATAATATGTTCCAAACCGCGCGAGCAAGTCCAGTTCCACTCCTTCGCCTCAGAACCGCGCCCAGGCGCGAGACAATAAGAGTAGCAAGCAGCGCAAACAGCGTCCGTCTGCGCCAGGCGAAAACAAAACAGCGGCATCCGCGAGGGTAGCGTGATCTCCACTCCCGCCTCATCCACCAAAACAAGAAACGCCTGTTCCCGCTCCGACAAATAATCCTGTACGGTTTGCAAATTCACATAGACAGCCACTTCATCCGACGTCATTTTTTCTCTCTCGTTTCACTGGCGTCTCAATCCGGCCTGAACAATAAAATCGATAAAAACATTATTGATTTTACTTAATTCGCCGGTTTATTTGAAAATCCTTGTCTCACCCAAATGGGTGATGAAAATAATAAAAATCTCAAAATAATCACCGATTTTGGCTATTGCACATAAAATATGACCGTATATAATAGATAACAGTGGATCTGCTGACTTTACCCGTTCAGGCGCAGCCTGCCGCAACCGCCGATTGCGGCGGGCAGAACCAGAGTTTCAAAGAATTGCGGAGGGGTTTTTCCAGATTTAACAGGAGTAGCTGCCGGAAACAGTTACCAGTCTCCGCCCGAAAAACCGCTGATAATAACGTGCGGTTCCCTCCCCGCCTTTACGGGCGACCGGCGCGGCGCCGGTCTTTACATAAAACAATTGAGAATAATCCCGGCTTATGCTATACTGTTTGCGGCCGCCGGCGCGGCGCTCTCAAGCAAAAGACGAAGCGATAAGGTGATAAACAAGATGGAGCAAAACGGACTTTTGTCCTGGGTCGAAGAAATCCTGGCCCAAGGAAGCGCTCTCAGCGGGGTCAGCGGCCATGAAGCCGATCTGAGCGGCTTCTTGGCCGATATATGGGGCGTTTACTGCACGGAGAGCCGGAAGGACGTCGTCGGCAATCAGTTTTTTCTCAAACCGGGAAAAAGCGGCGCGAATAAAATTCTGCTCGCGGCGCATACCGACGAAATCGGTCTCATCGTCACGGCAGTTGATAAAAACGGTTTTATCCGCTTTGCCCCTGTGGGCGGCGTGGACGCGCGCGCCCTGCCGGCTCAGGCGGTCACAGTTCATGGCCGGAGCGAAATGACGGGCGTTATCTGTTACGCCCCGGCCGAACGGCGGGCCGGCAAACCGGTTCCTCTCACCCATCTGGCGGTGGACGTCGGTTACGACCGGGAAGAAGTTCTGGCCCGGACGCGACCGGGCGACATAATCAGTTTTGCGCCTGAATTTCAGACGTTGCTGAATCACGTTTGCGCGGGCAAGGCCCTGGATAACCGGGCCGGGTTGGCGGCCCTCGCTGTTTGTCTGCGGGAATTATCCGGTCGCGCCCACGCGCATGACGTGATCGCGGTGGCGACCGCCCAGGAAGAAGTAGGCTGCCGGGGAGCGGCGACAGCGGCCTTTCAGGCGCAGGCCGCCGTTGCGATCGCCGTTGACGTAACACATGCCCAAAGCCCGGACGTCAAACAGGCGGCTCAGTTGGGCAAAGGCCCGGTTATCGCCCGCGGCCCGAATCTGCACCCTCTGCTGACCGAATACATGGAAAACAAGGCGCGGGACGAGCGCATCCCTTTTCAAACGGAAGTCGCTCCCCGGCCAACGGGTACAGACGCCCGCGCTTTGCAGCTCGCCGGAGCGGGAACGCCTACGTCTCTGATCTCTATACCGCTGCGTTATATGCACACACTGGTGGAGACGGTATCAGCGCCGGATGTAATGCTGACGGGAAAACTGCTGGCTGCGGCCGTCACGGGCCTGAGCGCGGAACTGGAGGAATTGGATTTTGCCTATTGAAAACGAGCGGTTGCTGGAAACATTAAGCAGTCTGGATGGAGTGGCCGGCCAGGAAAAAACGGTCGGAGAGGCTATCGCCGCCCGGCTGCGGGAAATTGGCCTCCAGCCGGAAACAGACCGCATGGGCAATATTACCGCTCGACGCGAGCCGGCGGCCGGCGGCAGCCCGTTTCACGCTCTGCTGTGCGCGCATATGGATGAGGTGGGATTGCTGATCACGGAAATAACCGCTGACGGCTATCTGAAATTCAGTCCCGCCGGCGGTATAGATAACGCCGTTTTACCGGCGAAATGGGTGCGTATCGGCGGTGAGTTGCCCGGCGTCGTCGGTATTAAAGCTATTCATTTACAAAAAATGGATGAGCGTAAAAAATTACCGGAAACTGATGCTTTTTACATTGACATAGGCGCCGCCAGCCGGGAAGAAGCGGAAAAACAGGTGAAACTCGGCGACATGGCCTGTTTGGTCGGCGGCTGGCACGAATTAGGAGCGGATTTGGTGATGGGCAAGGCGCTGGACGATCGCGCCGGTTGCGCTCTGCTCCTGGAACTGCTGGCGGCGGAACAGCCTTGCCGCCTGACAGGAGTTTTTACCGCGCAAGAGGAAATAGGGCTGCGCGGCGCTCAAGTTTTGGCCAACAGGATTCAGGCCGACCTGGTCGTCGTCCTGGAGGCTACGGCGGCGGCGGACGTGCTGGAAACAGAAGCGGAAGAAACTGTGACCTGTCTGGGCCGGGGGCCTGTTTGTTCCTTGATGGACGCGGGAACGATCTATCCGCCTGAACTGATCAAACTGATCACAGACTGCGCCCGGACGGCGGAAATTCCCCTCCAGTACCGGCGCGGCGCGGCGGGAGCTAACGACGCCGGCGCCTTGCAAACGGCCGGCGCCGGGCAGAGGGTTATTACCCTCAGCCTTCCCTGCCGTTATATTCACACCATGCGCAGCGTAGCCAGCCGGACGGATTACGCTAATTGGAAAAAACTTGTAATAAATTTGCTTGAGCGGTTGAGCAGCCCGGAAGAATCAGCCCGTTTCTCGCGCGAGACAAGCGGAAAGGATGCCGGAAAACAATGACCACACCAGAGGAAAATTGGCGGCTTCTGCGCGAATTGACCGCCGCTTTCGGCCCTTCCGGCCGGGAAGACGAGGCGCGCCGCCTTATCGCCGCCGCCGCCGCGCCTTATGCCGATGAAACCAGAGAGGATGTTCTGGGCGACCTGATCGTGACGCGTCGCGCCCGCGGCGCGGCGGACGGCCGCCGGATCATGGTCTGCGCTCATATGGATGAAATCGGCGTCATGGTAACTCATATCGACGAAAACGGCTTTATCCGCTTTTCGCCCGTGGGCGGATTTCAGGCCGCGCGGCTGGAAGGGCAGCGTCTGCGTTTTCAGTCCGGTCTCACGGCAGTGCTGGTTCGTCAGCATCCGGGAGCGGGGCAGGACAGCGCCGCCCCCCCCCGCTTTTACCTGGACGCGGGTCTCAGCCCGGCGGCTCTGAGCGAGGCCGGCGTCGGCGTCGGCGACATGGCCGTGTCGGCGGTGGAGATGACGGAGACTGCCGGCACGGTTTCCGGCAAAGCCCTGGATAACCGCGTCGGCTGTTTTATCCTCCTGGAGACCTTGCGGCGGGTACAGTCCCGGCATGATCTGTATTTTGTTTTTTCCGCCCAGGAAGAAGTCGGCGCCCGCGGGGCCAAGACGGCGGCTTTCGCTCTGGCGCCGGATCTGGCCTATATCGTGGACGCGACCATCGCCGACGATATACCGCGCAATCCGGTAGTCAGGCTGCGTCTGGGCGGCGGGCCCGCCGTTAAAGTGATGGATCGCAGCGTAATAATCGCTCCCGCGCGCCGGGAAGCGGTGGCGGCCCTGGCCCGATCCGCCGGAATTCCTTTTCAATGGGAAATCATCGACCAGGGCGGAACGGACGCCGGTCCCGTGCAACTGTCCCGCGGCGGCGTTCCCGTCGCCGGCCTGGCTGTGCCGACGCGCTATATCCACACTCCGGCGGAAACGGCGGCCAAAGCGGATATTCTGCTGGCGCGCGATTTGCTCGTTCGCTGTCTGGAAGCGGACATGGACTGAAAAGATGGACAATATTTCGGTTTTGCTGCAAAAAGTCCGGGACGGCGCAATCGCGCCGGAGGATGCGGAACAGGAACTGCGCGCGCTCTATTACAGCGACATAAATTTTGCGCTCGTAGACACGCATCGCCGTTTCCGCAAAGGCTTCGCGGAAGCGATTTACTGTCCGGGCAAATCAGCGGCGCAGGTGACGGCTATCGCCAGGGAACTGCGCGGCGCGAGCGACGGTAATATTCTCGCCACGCGGGCGAGCGAGGAGATTTTCGCGGCGGTGCGGGCCGCCCTGCCCGAAGCCGTATACTATCCTCTTTCCCGTCTCATCTTGCTGCCGGGAGAACAGCGGCCGGCGCAGGGCAATATCCTGGTTGTTTCCGCCGGCACGGCCGATTGGCCCGTAGCGGAAGAGGCTTTAGTCACCGCCAGGGCTATGGGCAGCCGCGCCGAAGCTCTGGCCGACGTCGGCGTCGCCGGTTTGCACCGCCTGACGGCTCATATAGATTTGCTCCTTGCCGCCCAAGTGGTGATTGTGGCCGCCGGCATGGACGGCGCCCTGCCCAGCGTCGTCGCCGGCCTTGTCCCTCGCCCGGTCATCGCCGTTCCGACCAGCGTAGGCTATGGCGCCAGTTTTCAGGGCCTGGCTCCCCTGCTCGCCATGCTAAACAGTTGCGCCACCGGCGTCACGGTCGTCAATATCGACAACGGTTTCGGCGCCGGTTACGCGGCGGCGCTCATTAACCTGAGCCAGATGTTTTTCCAGCAAGGCCCGCTCCACCATGGCGGGGACAAAATCCCCGATCCGTCCGGCTAAACTGCTCGCCCATTTAATGGCGCTGGAACTGACGAAGGAGTATTCCATCTGGGCCATGAGGAATACCGTCTCTATTTCCGGCGCGAATTTTTTGTTCATCATCGCCAGTTGCAGTTCATACTCATAGTCAGACATAGCCCGCAAACCGCGGATCAAGGCGCGGGCGCCCTGGCGGCGGGCGAATTCCACCGTCAAACCGCTGAAAACCATAACCTGTATTTTGGGCCGGCCCTCCACTTCCGCCTGCAACAGAGCCAGCCGCTCCGCCGCCGTGAACAGGGTTTCTTTATTGTTATCATCCGCTATCGCGACTATAACTTCATCAAAAAGTTCCGTGGAGCGCGTCAGTATGTCAAGATGGCCATTGGTCACCGGGTCAAAGGTTCCAGGATATACTGCTTTGGTCAATTATCTGTTCCTCCGTGTCAGAATATGGGGCGTGTTCCGTTGTGCCGCCGCCGCGGCGAAAATCCCCGCCCGTTTCCCGCCAGTGGAAATTGCCGGCGCCCAGGCAAGCGCTTAATTCCGTCTCCAGCCCTTTCGTCCGGCGCACGGCCGCCGCGCCCTTCAGTGTAAAGAATTTTTTGCTTTTTTCAAAATAAAGCAGCGCGGGAATATTGCCGGGATAGGCGGTCAGAGCCGCTATAACGCGCTCGTGCTGCTTGGGATCCATTTCTTCCGGCGAGCCGCAACCGCAGACGCGCAAAAAAAGTTTTCCGCCGGCGACGGGATTCGGCGTCAGCGGCTCGATCCGTTCGGCAAAGACTTTTTTTTCATCTTCATTTACATAGTAGCGCCCGCTGACGAGGACGACGGAGTCGCTTTCCCGCCTGGGCCGCCATTGTGGGCAAACACCCGGGACAAAAATCACAACAAAACACCCCCAGCTATCAACAA
>JAIRRL010000101.1 GCA_031255985.1 Gracilibacteraceae bacterium | reverse complement strand
CGCGTCTCCGTGTCTCCACGTCTCCGCGTTTCCCACGTCTCCATGTATCCGTGTCATCCGTGTCTCCATGTCTCCACGTCTCCATGCATCCGCGTCTTCCGTGTCACCATGTCTCCGCGTCTTCCGTGTCTCCATGCTTCCATGTCTCCGCGTCTCCATGCCTCCGCGTCTCCATGTCTCCACGTCTCCATGTCTCCACGTCTCCATGTCTCCGCGTCTCCATGTCTCCGCGTCTCCATGTCTCCACGTTTCCCATGTCTCCACGTCTCCGTGTCATCCACGTCTCCACGTCTCCGTGTCATCCGCGTCTCCACGTCTCCGTGTCATCCGCGTCTCCGTGTCTACATCTTCCACGTCTTCTGGGCCTTCCCGGCGCCGCATATTCTTACTGATATTCCCAATACAACCATATTTTGCTGCAAGCCCTCGCGCATTGCCGCGCGTGACGGCGGCCCCTCTCAGAGCATTTGCAAAAGCAAGGTCTGCTCCAACCGGGACATCTGGCACTTTTGGTTGCGGAGCAGGAAAAAGGTGTATTCAAAAATCCCTTCCCTGGAGCGCACCGGCACCGCTTTCAGGCGATAGCGCTCCGCAATGGCGTTCTCTCTGGACATGCCCTCCATGGCGAAACCGACGGCGGCGCCTGAACTCGCCGTTTCCCAGAACAAGTGGCCGTTGCAGGTGGAAAGGATGATGTTGGGATCGCCGTGCCGCCGCAGCGTGTCCATGATCCGGACGCTGTTGTCCAGGTACTCAAAACTGACGATGGGATGGCGGAGGATTTCCTGGATTGACGTGGATTTTTGCTGGGAAATGGGCAGTTTTTCGCTGGCAAAAAGCACCAGGCGGTCATTTTTGGTCTTGACGACTTCCAGCCCCATATCGGTATAATTTTCTTCCCGGTACTCTTTTTTGGGCTGCAGCAACATCGCCCCCGCCTGCAGATCCCGGCACAGAATCTCCAGGATTTCCCTTCGGTTCTTGTTGCTGACGGTGATGCAGGAACCCGGATTTTTCTGGCAAAAATCCGCGATTTTCTTGCTGGTCAGTTCCGTATTGATGCTGAACGGTTGAAAAAAGCGGAAACGGCAAGTTTCGCCCGGATTTTGTTTCAGTTGTTTGAGTTCCTTGCATTTGAGCAGGATTTCCTCGGCAATGCGGACAAATTCCTCGCCCGCCGGCAGCAAAACCACCCCGCTGGAAGAACGGTGCAGGAGACACAGGTCGTATTCCCGCTCCAATTTGCGGATGGCGGTGCTGATGTTCTGGGGAGTTACGAAAACGCGCTTGGCCGCGCGGCTGATGGATTTGGTCTTGTTGACTTCTACCAGATAAACCAATTGTTCGAGTTTCATTGATAATCCTCCTAAAGTCATTTATGAAAACGACCGGTTATAATTAAAGCATGATATGATCACACTGAATTTTCAAACGCGGAGCGCCGGGGAACGGCGGTTCCAACGGATAGAGGAACAGGGCCGCCGAAGACGGCGTCCCCTGCAGGAGATATACTCGCCGTGACGGGAAGGCGTGTCGATAGAACTAAAAAAAGCAAATAAAAATCGCTGGAATTTCTGTTTAACATTGCTATTTCACCCAAAAAGAGTGTTATCGCGGAATAAAGACGAATTGCTTATAATATTCTTCTATGGCCGCAGTCCTCTCCCGCGCGCTTTTAATTATACCATGCTCTGTTTTAATTGTGTAGTATTTTAATTAATATGAGCGGGGCTGGCGGCGGAAATTATCAGGCCATAACCCAGGAAAGTGCAATTATATAAGATATTACGGCCATATGGACGGCTTGCCATAGTAATTTTGTATAGCTTTATTATTTATGCCTATCGCGCCTCCCGGCCCTACCGCGGTCTGCAGGGCGGAACGGCGGAAATTCAGGCTTTCCCGCCGCTCGGCCCTTTCCATCAGCAATCTGTTAATTTTCTGAATTATGAATCCCCGCAAATAGCATTTGCTTTTTTTCGCCGCGATTATTTTGTATTATGATATCGATAAGCTCGAGCAATTATCGCCCGAATCAAATGTCCCTTCACTATGGCTCGCCGCCTGTTTTTCGCTTCGATTGTCCTGCGGCGGGCAAAACTACCGCCGCCAATATTTATCAATAAGGGGGCTTCTATTATGGAGACTGTCGCGAGACTCAAGCTTGCCTACAGCAAAGAAATGCCTAAGTTTCTCATTTTCGTCGGCGTTTGCGCTGCCGGTTGGCTGTTGTCTTTTGCTTTCCCGCCATCGGCGGAGGATCCGGCGACCAACGCCGGTCTGACTCAAATCGGTATCCGCACTTTATTTGTTTTTATTGCCTGCGTCTATGGCTGGAGCGCCACTTCCGAAGTTTGGCCCAGCATGCTGGCTTTTTGCCTTCTGCCGCTCACGGGCAGCATCGACACCGCGCATCTGCTGGCTACGGGCTTCGGCTCCGATCTGGGCTTTTTCACTATCGTGCTGCTTGTCTTCATCGCTTTTTTGACGGAGATCGGCGTACCGCGTTTTATCGCCAACTGGATGTTGACCCGCCGCCTTCTGGCCGGGCATCCCTGGCGATTTTTCTTCACTGTCCTCATCATCACCTGGTTTTTGTCCACCATCAACACCTTCATGGCCGCATTTCTGATGTGGAGCATCCTGTACGGCGTCTTTGAAAAAGCCGGCTACAAAAAAAAGGACAAATTCCCCACTTATGTGTTCTTCGGCATCGGCCTCAGCGTGGGAGTTTCGCTGTCGGCCATGCCCTGGAGTATGAACGCCATTGTTTTGCACAGTTTCCTGTCCAACTACCTGGGGGTCTCGATTGATGTGGCAAAATATCTGGCTTTCTCGATTCCTTTTTCCGTGATTTCGATCATCGTCTACCTGATCTTATGTAAATTTGTTTTCCGGGTTAACCTGCAGGCGCTGAAAAACGTGGACATGAGCTTCATTCCCAAAGAGGAACTGGAAGTCACCCCCGAACGCGCCCTTGGTCTTGTGTCTTTGGCGGCGCTCATTTTGATGATGATTCTGCCTGTTTTTACCAAAAACGTGGTCTTTTTGGCCGGCTTCAATGCGGTCATGGACAGTTTCGGCTACGCCGGCAAGACCTTGATCATTCTGGGTATTCTGATCATCTTCCGCCTGGGCGAGAAACGGCTGTTTGAATACGACAAATTCTCCGGTCAGCTGAAATGGGGCGTCATCGGCATCATCTGGATCGTAGTGCCTCTGGGTTCCTGCCTGACCAATCCGGCCTCCGGCATCCAGGCGTTTTTGCAATCGACGATGATTCCGATGGTGCAGGATCTCAATTTCTTCGTCTTTGTCATCATCATCACCGTGCTGGTGGTTGTCGTCACCAATTTCATGGCCAATATGCCGGTCTGCATGATGTTCGCTCCCATCGCCCTCGGTATGGCCGCGGCCAACGGCGTCGCCGAGGAATCGGTCGGTTTTCTGCTCATAGTGGCCTGTACCATCGCCTGGATGGTGCCCAGTTCCTCGCCGGCCGGCATTTTGCTTTATATGAATCCCGAATGGCTCAAACCGGGAGACGTGCTGCGTATCGGAATCGTGGCCATGATCTGCTGCGTAGTGGTGGCGCTGCTCTGCTACTGGTTCATTCTCCAGCCCCTATTTTCCGGTATCCCGCCGGTATCGGAGCGGGCGGTTCTGGATTCCGCTCTGACGCTGGTGAGATATATTTAAAAAATTAATCACTCTCCACGCACATCACATTCAACTTTTCCCGCTCAACTCTCAACTATTTATTCATCTATCAATCTATCTCAATCTATCAAGGAGGCAATGATTATGGGCTATCCAAGCGTTCACCCCAAAGGCGTTACCATCTACAAACCTGACAAATGCTGGAACGGTTATACTGTTTTCGGCGTAACCGGCATGGGCGCGGTGCTCATGGACATGAACGGCGCGGAAATGCGCGTTTGGAAAGGAGTCTACGGCTTCCCCATCAAACTTTTTCCCGGCGGCAATATGCTGGGCGCTCACGGCGAGCGCAATCCGGCCTACGGTTTCCAGGACACGCTGGATTTGGTGCAGTGGGACTGGGACGGCAATGTGGTTTGGAAATACGACCATACTGAGTATATCGAAGATCCGGGCGAACCGGCCGGCTGGCAGGCCCGCCAGCATCACGATTTTCAGCGGCAAGGCAATCCGGTGGGCTATTACGCGCCGGGCCTGGATCCGCAAACCTCCGGCGGCAACACTTTGATTCTCTGCCATCGGAATATTGTCAACCCAAGAATTTCCAGCCACCTGCTGGTGGACGATATCATCGTGGAAGTGGACTGGCAGGGCAACAAGCTATGGGAGTGGGCCGCCGCCGACCATTTTGACGAATTCGGATTTTGCCAGACCGCCAGAAACACCATGCACCGCAATCCTAATCTGCGCACCGGCGGCACGTTGATGGGCGACTGGATTCACATCAATTCCATGAGTACGCTGGGCCCGAACAAGCGCTATGACGCCGGGGACGAGCGTTTTCATCCCGACAATATTATCTGCGACGGCCGCGAGGTCAACATTTTGTTTATCATCTCCAAAAAAACGGGCAAGATCGTCTGGAAAGTGGGGCCGGATTACAGTCAGGGCCCGGAGCAAAAGCTCGGCTGGATCATCGGGCAGCATCACGCTCATATGATTCCCAAGGGCCTGCCCGGCGAAGGCAATATTTTGGTCTACGACAACGGCGGCTGGGCCGGTTACGGCGCGGTCAACCCCTCCACCAAGGACGGAACCAAGAACGCCTGGCGCGATTATACCCGCATCCTGGAATTTAACCCCTTGAATATGGAAATTGTCTGGCAGCATACCCCGGCTGAGGACGGCCATTCCATGCCTTTTAACAACAGCCATTTCTACAGTCCCTTCGTCAGTTCGGCCCAGCGGCTGCCGAACGGCAACACCTTGATTTGCGAAGGTTCGGAAGGGCGTTTCCTGGAAATCACCGCGGATCACGAGACTGTGTGGGAATATCTCAGCCCCTACCAGAATATGGGTAGTCTGCACATGGTTTACCGCTGCTACCGGACGCCTTACGATTGGGCGCCTCAGATTCAGCATACGCCGGAAACGGCCATTGAACCCATCGACTGCAATAAATGGCGCGTACCCGGCGCTTCCAGCGAACGGCTTTCCGAGGTGGAAATCGAGGGCTGCGTGACCCACGCCGCGGTGGATCCTTCCCGTTCGCTCTGTATTGGCGGCGTTGAGGATTGAAGACAAAAGCGTCCTACCAGAATTTTTGGCTCGTTTCGCTTCTCCTGACTGCCTGCGCCATGACCGCCGGGATCAATATGTTCAAGATCCCCATGATTTTAAACGATCTGGCCGCCGGCTACGGCATGGACTTGAAAGCCGCTTCCTGGCTGATGGCCGTGTTCACCTTCACCGGTATATTTTGCGCATTGCCGGCGGGGGCTGTGGCGCAAAAGGTTAATCCGCTCCGTTTTATGCTGGCGGGGGTTTATCTTGTGGCCTGCGGGTCGCTGGCGGGGGCTTTCGCCCCCGGCCCCGCCGTCCTGATCGCCGCCCGCGCTCTGGAAGGCGTCGGTTTTTGCCTGGTAACGGTTACCGGCCCGCTGGTTCTGAGCAGGATTATCGCTCCGGCAAACCGGGGCCGGGCGATGGGTCTCTGGGGCGTCTGGCTCTGTTTGGGCCAGGTGGTCAGCTTTTCTCTGACCCCCGTTCTTTACCGGAGCGGGGGGCGGCCGCTGGTGTGGCTGCTCTACGCCGCTTTGGCGGCTCTGCTTGCTACCGTCTGTCTGCTGACGCTCCGTCTGCCGGCGCCAGCCGCGACGGCGGCGGGGGAGAGCGCGGCCGCGTCCGCCGCCCCCGTCGCCGGTCCGGCCGGCGGGGGGGCCGGTTCGGCGCCATCCCGGCCCGGCCCCATAGCCGGCGTCCTCAAAAGCTCCAATTTTTGGCGTCTGGGCTGTTCTTATCTGATATACAATGTCCTGATCACCTCCGTTCTCACTTTCGGGCCGGCTTACCTGGAGAGCGCCGGCGTCAGCACGGCCAGGGCGGCGATACTGACCAGCATGCCCATGCTGCTGGCCCTCGTTTCTTCCCCGCTTTTCGGCTGGCTGATGGATCGGCTGCAAACCAAAAAACCCCTGCTTGCCTTCGCTCTGCTGGGCCTTTTGGGAGCCACCTTGTTTTTTCTGCCCGGCGCCGTCCCGCGTTGGTTTGGAATTCTGCTCATCGGCCTTTTGGCCTGCGGCGCCCCCTGCATCGTGTTGAACCTGCTTCCGGACACTATCTTAAACCCTGACGGCCACGGCGGCGCTGTGGGACTGATCATGACGCTGCAAAACACCGGCATGTTCCTCGGCTCCTTGAGCCTTTCCTATCTGCTCGTTCCCGCCGGCGGCGACTGGGCCGCGGCCGCCCTGATGCTCCTGCCTTTCAGTTTCCTTTCGCTTCTCGGCGTTCTGTCGCTCCGCCTGCCCGGCGGCAAGCCTCCTGCGGGCGCGGCAAATTAAAAAAAGCCCGTTTTTCAAAAAAGCTCATTTAAAATAAAGGAGACTTTTGCATGACTATCGAATTGAAGAAGGTGACCCATGTAATTGACGCTCAAGCCGCAGCGGAGGAAACGATGCTGCAGGAGATAAAAAACGGCGGCTACACCCTGGAAAACCCTTATGTTAAGCTGAATCCCTATCTGATCGCTCCTTTGACGGCGCTGGTATATTTTCAGACTCCGGTCGAGACGGAAGCCGCCGTCACAGTCAAAGGCAAAGAAACAGCCGGCGACATGAATTTCAGCTATCCCAAAGCCAAAGAACACTATATCCAGGTGCTGGGCCTTTACGAAGACACGGCCAACACCGTGGAAATATCCACCGGCACTGGCGGCAAGAAAATTCTAAAAATTCAGACAGAAAAAGCCCCGGCTAATGTGCTGAAACCGGCGAAAATCGAGACCAGCGCCGACTATCTGGGCAATCTGTGCGTTTTTCTCAGCCCCACTTCGCCGGCTGCCACCGCCGCTTACGATTACAAGGGGGACGTTCGCTGGTTCAGTACGCTGAATCACGCTTTTGACCTCAAGCGGATCAAAAACGGCCGCGTCCTGATCGGAACTCACCGCCTGCTCATGCCGCCGTATCATGTGACCGGCATTTTTGAGATGGGCATGATCGGCAAAATATACAATGAATTCCGGGTACCGGGCGGTTATCATCATGACGAGTTCGAGATGGAGGACGGCAATATCCTGATTCTGACCCAGGATCCTTCCCGCGGCACAGTGGAGGATATGTGCGTGCTGGTGGACCGGCGAACCGGCCGGATCATCGACCGGTGGGACTATCAGACGGTGCTGCCGCAGTTCCCGGCGGGCGGCTCCGGCAGCCAGGATCAGCACGACTGGTTCCACAACAACGCGGTCTGGTATGACAAAAATACCCACAGCCTGACGCTTTCCGGCCGGCATCAGGACATCATCATCAATATCGGCTATGACGACAAAAAGCTGAACTGGATCATCGGCGATCCGGAAGGCTGGCCGGAGGACATGCAAAAATATTTCTTCAAACCCGTAGGCGATCTCAGTAAATTTGACTGGCAGTATGAGCAGCACGCCTGTCTCGTTTTGCCGGACGGCGACATCATGTGTTTTGACAACGGCCATTGGCGCTCCAAGGTCAAGAGCAAGTACGTTCCGGCCAAGGACAATTTTTCCCGCGGCGTCCGCTACCGGATCAACAAGGATAAAATGGAAATCGAGCAAATCTGGCAGTTCGGCAAGGAGCGGGGAGCCGATTTTTACTCGCCCTATATCTGCAATGTGGAATATTACGGCGACGGCCACTATATGGTTCACTCCGGCGGCGTCGGCTATGTAAACGGCGAGCCTTACGATCTGCCTTCGGTGGCGGCGCCCAAGGACGCGGAGCTGCGCATGAATTCCGTCACAGTGGAGATAAAGGACGGCCGAATTCTCTATGAGATGCACATCCCCGCCAATTTTTACCGGGCGGAAAAACTCAGTCTCTACTGTCCGGAGGATGTGTTGACTTTTGGCAAAGGCCAGCTGCTGGGCACGCTGGGCGTCACCGAGGAATTCGACACGACGCCGGAGCTTCCGGCCGGCGGCGTGACGCCCGACAAATACGGGGTGAAACTGGCGCAGGAAAAAGACCGCCTGGTCTTGAAAGCCGTATTTGAGCCTGGCCAGATGGTCATGCTGCTCCTGGAGGGGGCGACGACTCACGCCTATTTCGTCCCCACCACCAAGCGGCCGTTTTTGGCCATGTGCGTCGGCACTTTCCTGGAAAACGACGACCGGGCGGTGGAAATGCCGATCAGTTTCGAGGGCCTTAGCGGCAAATTCAAGATTTCCCTGATTATAGACGAATACAAGTACGACACGGGCTGCGAAATCCAAATCTGAGACCCGCCAGGGCAAAAAAAGACCGGGGCGGGGGCGTTTCCCCTCCCCGGATTTTCCAGGAGGCGCGTGTGAACAAGACCTATGATTTAATAATTATCGGCGGCGGACCGGCCGGCATGACCGCCGCCATCTACGCCGTCCGGGCCAATTTGCGCATCTTGCTTTTAGACAAGCTGTCGGCGGGCGGCCAGATGATCAACACGAACGAAATCGAGAACTATCCCGGAATGGGGCGCGTGAACGGGGCCGAGCTGGCCGTCAAAATGTTTGAACACACTCAGGAACTGGGAGTGGAATTTGACTATAAAACCGCCGTCGCCGTCCGGACGGAAGGCGAACTGAAGCGGGTGATCTGCGCGGAAGACGGAGCAGAATACACGGCGCTGGCTGTCATTCTCTGTACGGGGACGAAACCCCGGCGGCTGAACGTGTCCGGCGAGGACCGTTTTGCCGGCGGCGGCATTAGCTGGTGCGCCATTTGCGACGGGCCGCAGTACCGGGACAAACAGGTCGTGGTCGTCGGCGGCGGCAACTCGGCGGTGGAGGAAGCTCTTTACCTGTCGGAAATCTGCACGAAGGTGACGCTTGTGACCAATCTGGATCTGACGGCCGACCCCAAAGCCTGCGATCGGCTCCGGCGCCGTTCCAACGTGGAGATCCATATCTGGCAGGAAGTGCTGGCTTTCGAGGGGGAGGAACGTCTGACCGGCGTCCGCTTCCGCGGGGCCAGATACGATACGACGGAACGTTACGCGCCTTGTGACGGCGTGTTTGAATATATCGGCTTTGAAGCGTGTTCAAGGCCATTTGCCGCTCTCGGCGTCGTCGATCAGACCGGTTGCGTCGTGGTGGACA
>JAIRRL010000072.1 GCA_031255985.1 Gracilibacteraceae bacterium | reverse complement strand
TTAGGTTGTTATTGCGAAGAACCGCCTCATCCTGAAAACGGACGGTACCCTGGCCCGTGATTTTGCCTCCGTCTTCAGCTTCCAGCAAACCCCGGACGACGACCTTATCGCTTGCCGCCGCTAAAACGGAGCCGGAGCTGATGGTTAAAGCTCCCTCCGCCTCGACCTCCAGCCGGCCTCTGCCGCTCTCGCCGGCTGTCGTGAGCGTATGGCCGTTCAAACTCAGGTGGCCGCCGGCCTTGACGAGCAGGGGCGCCGGCTGGGTCATGGTCAAATCATCGCTTAAGACGGCTTCGCCGGTGACGGAGACTTGACTGTTGGTATAGCTGACGCCGTCGTAACCCAGCGGCGCAAAAACATTGGCTACGCCCGCTGTTATATTCGTCCAGGCGCTGCCGTCACTGTAATATAAATTGTTCGGCTGAAAGCTTTCGCCGCCGCCTATATTCCCGTTGAGGGCGGTATCGTTTTCCAGCTTGAGATTAGCGTCTCTCAAACCGGTGAAATCGGCGCCGGGGTCAAAAGTGAGACTGTAGCTATCGTCCAGAACCAAAGTGCTGTCCGAGCGAATGACGAGAGCGATCCCGGCCGGCAGACTCAGGGCTTTTCTCAGGTGAGCCGTGTGGCTGATGATGATCCGGTCATTTTGAAAAATGATCTCGGCCCCGGGGGCTGTTTCCAGATAACCGCCCACGCCGGTGACTTGATCGCCCTGATAAAACGCTTTCGCCTCATAGGGCAGGATCACAGAACCGGCGGCTTCGTCCTGCCAAGGCCAGTCCGCGGCGTTGTCGCTTATCTGGCGTCCGGCTGTTACCGACCCGTTTACCGCGCCGGCCGCGCCGTCGTCTATATCTATTTGCCCGCCTTTCAGGCTTCCCGCGGCTCCGACGTTTAAGACGGCTTCCGACCGGACTTGCACCAGATCGACCTCAGTTTCCCCGTTTATGCTCAGGAGGGCGGAAGGGCGAACTTCCACATTGCCGTCGGTCATGAAAAGCTTGCGTCCGTACGGCACGATCAGCTCGCCGCCGTTCTCAATTATTAAATTGGCCGCGCCGATGTCGCAATCGCCGGCCAAGGTTATCTGTTCCGCCATAAGATTAATCGAATTGATCTCATGGGGCGCGGGGCCGGCCAAGTCATAGGTCACGGCGGCGACCGCGCTGAAAGCGTCCACGGCGGCGGCGGCCCGGGCCGATAATTCGGCCCAGTCGTTCCGGTTAAACAAATAAGTCAAAGCTTCTTCCGTCCCGTTGGTCAAGGCCGAGGCGGGGGCGGCGATTTCCGCCCCGCTCGCCAGCGTCAGGCGGGCATTCCGTTCCGCCGCTATCGCGTTGACCGCGGTCAGGGTACTGCTTACCGTCAGAACGCTCGCGCCTTCTACCTGCAAAGTCAGATGGGCGGGAATATTCAAATCACCCGTTGTATGAGCGGCGCCGGTCAAAATAACGCTGTCGCGTTTTACAGTCAGGTTTCCGCTCGTCTGCCGCAGACCGCCGCCCAGCCCCTGGTTGCCGTCCAGCCACAAGGACTCGACTTCCAGATTTATCTGTCCGGGCGAGGAAGAAGGCGGCGCCGGCCAGGCCCAGCCGTAAACATCAACAGGCAAATTTATGCTGTTATCGGTAAACTCTCCGCCGGAGCGCACGGTCAGCTCGCCGGCCAAATCCCCGTTTGTTCCGGCCGCTACCGTCAGTTGGCCCGCGTCTTCCACTGTCATTTTCCCGTTCGCCTTGATGGCCAGAGTCGATCCCGCCTGGGTGTTAAAGGCGCCGGCCACGACGGTCAGGCTGTTTTCTTCCGCGGAGACGGCGCCGGCGCTCAAGACGCTGAGTTCGCCTTGGACGGTGAATTTACCGCGCACCGCAAGCTCGCCGCTCACGGTCGCATTTGAATCCGCCGTCGTGATCAATTCGCCGTCGATAGTCATCCGCCCCGCGACATCCATATCATCAAAGGCTACGACCGTGACCCCGGCGCCGGCGGCTAAGGCGCCGCTTTCCGCCACAACCGTTCTCGCGGCCAGATTGACTGTGACCGGCTGATCCCGAAGCCGCCAGTCGTTATTATCAGTCAGATAGAGCGGCTCGCTGACCGTGATAATGGTTTTGCCTCTGGCGATCGCCGTCTGTACGTCCGCGGCCGACGCGACTATTTCGGCGTAATCAGGGAGATAGGCGGCTTTCAGTGTTTTGTGCGGATCCAGCGGCCCGGCGGCGGCCGGACTGAGGTCGAGCCAGTAGGTGGGCGAAAGCGGCTGGCTGAAAGTCAGCCGGTGCAGTGTCCCCGAATCGGAAGTCAGGCTAAAACCGACGTCCTTCCCTTTGGCCGCGTCGCGTAAATAAGTCATAATGACCAGATCGTCGCCTCTCAAATTGTCCACTGCCCTGCTCGTTTTAAAAGTCGCCGAATTCGGCCCTGTTATCTCCAATTCGCTGAGCGCGGGGAGGGCGGCGACGTTCCGGCCGCCGCCGCCGCCACCGCCGCCGCCGGTCAGAGTCAATGGTACGCCGGCCAGAGCGGTAATCACTTCTTGCAGGATGAAATCGGAAGTTACGGTAGGGCCGCCCAAACCGATAACCTTTTTAATCTCATAATTAGAAGAGAGCATATTCAGAAGAAATTGGCGCATGTCGTGGGACAAACTGCTGTTATCGGTCAGGATGAGCGGCGCCCCGGCAATATAGGACGAAGCGGCCAGCGCATCCACGAGATGATTGTTCGCGCCGTTGGCGACATAGACGCCTTTCATATATTTCCAATAAGTCATAAAATAGGTAACGATTATGGAATTTGTGCCATAACGGTCAAGCCCGCCCAAACGGATCGAGTTGGGCAGGCTCTCGGCCAAGGAGTCGCTGACGACGCCGCTGCCGCCGATTACATAGGTATTAGAGACATTATGACCGGTGATAAAACTGCGGGCCGAAACCGGCAGTTCATCCCGGCCCGTGAGCAAAATGGGCCAGCCGCTGGCGGCGGCGATAGAGGCTACCGATAAGGCGTCGGCGTTGCTGTAAGCCGTCGTCACCACCACGGTGGAAATTTCCGCTCGTTTGGCTATTTCCGCCGCTATATTCGCCGCTGTGGCAAAGCGGTCGTCGCCGCCCAAAGTCACGATGTCCACACCCAAGGCCCGCACGGCATCCAGCACAGGCTGGCGGATCACGCCCGGCCCGCTGGAAATGTAAACTGTTTCCACGTCCAGCCTTTTTAATTCGGCCGCGACGCCGGATGATAAAGCGCCGCCCGCCGTGATGAGAATCGGCGCGTCAAGCAGCTTCGCCAAAGGGGCGACCGTCAGGGCGTCCACTAAATTGGCGTCGGCCCCCGATGCCAGTACGGCGTTGCGGGCGCTGGGCCAGCCGGTCTGGGAAATATTGATCGCCGTTTGATAACGGTCGCTGCCGGATAAGCGATCCGGAGCTGCGTCCGTCGCTCCAAGCCTCAGCGGCGGCGCCGTCGCGAAAACGACGGCCAGCGCCAGCCCCAGGATCAGCGATATTTTTTTCACTTTGTTCATTTCTTTCCTCCTGCCGAATATGAATTCAGACCAAAAACCAAGTGCGATTTGGTCAGGATTTACCTCATAATACCGCATTTTGGATGGAATTGTCAAGAAATTTCTGGGTTCCGGCCGCCGATTCCGGGCGGCAAACCTAACCGTTTTTAAAATATTGAACATACAGGCGCAGATCGGCGTCCACGCCCAAGCTTTTTAGGATCAGCGTCATGTCGGCGTTCGGCCTTGTCAGACGATAATATCCGCCGGGCAAAGCGTCGGCAGGCGCGTGTCGGGGGCAGCCTTCCGGGCCGACCGGCAAGGATCGCTCTTGCTTTTTCACATGTCGGGTCCGCTTTCCCGCAAGTTTATATCGCTTTCGGGAACCCTTTCTGTTATACTGACAGTGACAGAGCCCGGCGCGGAAAGCGCCAACGGAAAATCGGAGGATCTGCTATGCCAACCTTGTTCACATCCCTGTTTGGGAGCGATAAGGCTTCCCAAACCGTCACCGCCGAAAAAGCAGAAGATATATTTGAGTACGGGCGGCTGAAAAACCTCATCGGCACAGCCGTGAACGGTTGGGTCGTGAGGTGGACG
>JAIRRL010000031.1 GCA_031255985.1 Gracilibacteraceae bacterium | reverse complement strand
TAAAAGGTGAAAAATTTCGTGGTAAATCCTGTTTCCGTCAAGCTCGTTTGTGTTCAAATTTCAATGCTCCTTAATAATTTGATGACCTCCACACCCACCGAAGCCAGAGAGATTTAGGGGGACGCCGCTTGCGTCGTCCGCGTCTCCCTCTCCTGTAGGGAACGCCGCCTACGGCGTCCGCGTCTCCCGCTCCCGTAGGGGACGCCGCCTACGGCGTCCCGGTCATATATTTAGAACAACATGAACAATAATAATAATTTTGTCCCAAGATTCTGTACAAACATAAAATGGAAATAATTACCTGCGCCATTAAATAAGATGCTGGAAAAGAGCAGAAATTACAGTTTCGTGATAATTTTTTTGAATAAAGAAGGGACGCGCTTATGGGAAAAATCGCGGTGCTGCACGGAATAAACCTGCAAACGCTCGGCCGGCGGGAGCCGGATATTTACGGCCGCGTCACGCTGGAGGCGATAAACAGCCGTCTGCGCCGGATGGGGCGGGAAGCGGGGGTGGAGGTTGACTGCCGGCAGACGAATTGCGAGGGCGAAATGGCCGGCTGGATTGCGGAACTGGATCCGGATGATTTTCTCATCATAAATCCGGGCGCCTGGACGCACACGCATTATAGCATCCCCGACGCGATCAGGGCGGCGGGGACGCCGGCTCTGGAAGTGCATTTATCCAATATCGGGGCGCGGGAGAGCTTTCGCGCCCGCTCGGTGGTGGCGCCGGCCTGCCTGGGACAGATTTGCGGGCTGGGGGCCGGCAGCTATTATTTAGCCATGAATTACGCCCTGGAACGGATGACGGGGCGGGCGCCGGGACGGACGGCGGAAGGAGTAGAGGAGGATGAATGATTACAGACAGCGGCGACTGACGCTTTTGCGGGAGCGGATGCGGGCGGGCGGCGTCGATGCGGTTTTGGCGGAGTCGGCGGCCAATGTTTTTTATTTGAGCGGTTTTAGCGGCGAGAGCGCTTCTCTGCTCATAACCGCGGCGGAGCAATATTTGCTGACTGACGCCCGTTACACGCTGCGGGCGCAAGCGGAAGCCGAGGGGACTATCGTCATTGACGCCGGCAAAAACAGATACGGCGTCGCCGCGACCGCGGCGCTTGTGCCGCCGGAAGCCGTCTGGGGCCTGGAGGAAGAAGTCCTGACCCTCGCCCGTTACGCCGCCTGGCGGCAAGCTTTCCCCCGGGCGGGCGAAAAACATTTTTCCGCTGAACTCGCCGCCGGCCGCCAGATCAAGGACGCAGAGGAACTGGCGATTTTGCGCCGCGGCGTCGCGGCGACGGACGACGCTTTCCGCTATATCATCGGCGAAATGGGGGCCGGCGTTACGGAAAACGCTATCGCCCGCCGGCTGGAATATTTTTTGCGCGACCACGGCGCTTCCGGGCCGGCTTTTCCCTTTATTGTGGTCTCCGGGACGCGGGGGGCGACGCCGCATGGGACGCCGACCGACAAGGCGCTGGCCGTGGGCGATTTGACGGTTATGGACTTTGGCGGCGTTTTCGCCGGCTATCACAGCGATTTTACGCGTACGGTCTGCGTCGGCCGGGCCGGAGCGCAGGCGCGGGAGATTTACGCCGTGACGCTTGAGGCGCAGCTGGCGGGGATTGCCGCCCTCCGGCCCGGCGTCAGCTGCCGGGAAGCGGACGCCGCCGCGCGGGAAGTGATCAAACGCGCCGGCTACGGGGATTATTTCACCCATTCCCTCGGCCATTCCCTGGGGCTGGAAATACATGAAAGCCCGTCTTTGAGTTCCGCGGACGCGACTTTGCTGGCGGCGGGCATGGTGGTGACGGTGGAGCCGGGGATTTATATCCCCGGATTCGGCGGCGTCCGGATCGAGGATGTCGCGCTGATAACGGCGAACGGAGCGGAAGTCCTGACCGCCGCCCCCAAAGAGTTGATTATAGTCTGAGACGGGGAGGAACCCATGGCGGAAAAAAAACAAAAAACCCTGACTTTGCCGCGGCTCAACCGCCTGCGGCCGACCTTGGAAAGCACGGCCCTGAAAATAATGGAAGAATCTGGAGAGTTGGCCCAGGCTATCGGTAAATTCCGGGGTTTAAGCGGCGAGGCGCGGCGGGTGGAGGAGCAGGAAGCCATGCGGCTCGTGGCCCGTGAACTGCTGGATGTCGCGCAGACCGCGGTGACTATGATGTTTGTCCTGGAGGAACAGTACCAAATCAGCGTCGAAAACATGATTCGGGAGCATCTGGAAAAATTGCGGGAACGGGGTTACTGCGACTGACTGCGACTGATTGATTGGATGACTGTGACTGTGACTGTGACTGCCTGGTTGACTGTGGAGGTCGTTTTGTACGATTTGAACGATTTGAATCCGGCGCAGCGCGAAGCCGTGACGGCCGGCGCCGGGCCGCTGCTCTTGCTGGCGGGGGCCGGCAGCGGTAAATCGCGGGTTTTGACCTATCGCGTCGCCCATTTGATCGCCGCGGGCGAGATCCCCGCCAGTATTTTGGCCATAACCTTCACCAA
>JAIRRL010000201.1 GCA_031255985.1 Gracilibacteraceae bacterium | reverse complement strand
CGGGCGGCGGCGCGTAAAAACCCTCTACATAGCGGGCGTTCAGCCCGGCGGCCCGCGCCATCAAGGTCATGGCCGTCGCGAAATCGGAGCAGGCGCCCCGGCGGCTGGAGAAAATAAAGTATTCTATATCATCTTCGTAATTCCGCGGCGGCGAAAAATCCAAATCATAGACATAACCGTTCTCATGAAAAAAGTTTTCGATTGCGGCCGCCTTGGCAAAATCGCTCCGCAGGCCCGCCGTCGTCAGAACGGCCAATCCAGCCGCCCGCTCCGGCGGCAGGATTGGCGTCGCCGCCTGGAATTCCGCCGCCTGCCGCCGCTCCGTCTCAAAAGTCCTGACCTCCGTCCAGGCCCGGCTCTGGTTGGCGCGGTTAAAAACTTTTTCCATATCGCTCAACAGCCGTTCATAATTGAACGATTCCAGAAAGGCCAGCACATGTTCTTCCGGAATTTGACTATAATAGGATAAATTGTAAATTACGTCGCCGGGCAGCCGGGAATTGTAAAGCAGAAGCTCGCCGGTCGGCATTTGCAGCGCGAGTTCACCCGCGGGCAGGCCCGTGACCTCAAAACTCGTTTCCGGGTGGGGTATATAAGTGGAGCGCATACCCAGATGCCTGATCTCCGCCGTCCGGGCCGTCGCCGCCCCCGCCCCCGCCGCCGGCAAAAAACCGTCCGGCGCGTATCTGGCGGCGAAATCAGCGTCCAGTTCCGCCGCCTGCCGGATGAGCCGGAGCAGGTTGTTCACGCCCAGGCGGGCGCGCTCCGTCTCCCAGCCGTCCCGCGCGATAAAGAAATTGTCCGCTACGACATTCCAGCCCCCCAACGTGAAAACGCCGAAGACCTGCCGTTTCAGATAAAGCGGTTCCGTCGCCCGCACCTCAAACAGCGGCCGCTCATTGTCCGCCCGCTCCGGCGGATTGTCGCCGGAGCGCGCGGACAGCCTCTCATAATTACCGTACAGCAAGCGGAAATAATCAAAAGGCGTGACGTCGGCTTTGGGCATAATCAGCGCCGCCGCCGCGAGCAAAACCGCCGCCGCCCCGATGATCAGGCAATAGGGACGGAGATTGATCAGACTCAGCCCCTGGGTCGCCTCACTCCGGCGGCAGTCGATCAGAACGGCGATAAACAGCGGGATGACGATCGCCGCGTAAACCGGCGGCACGAGCGTCAGGCGCGAGGCGTACAGCATACAGGGAATGATGATGATAAAGGCCGCCGTCGTCAAAGTGATATTGACGCGGGTGCAGTAATAAACGCCGGAAGCCGTGAAAAAGCAGAGCAGCGCCGCCAGCGCGATCAGACCGGGGGCGGCGGGGCTGCCGTTTTTCAGTTGATCGGCCAAAGCGAACGGATCCCGGCTCACCCCCAGGCTGATCAGGTAAAAGGGCAGCGCGGTCAGCGCCCCGACGGCCAGATAGGCGAGGACGGAGATAGCCGTCCGCTTTTGTTTTAACCAGGCGCACAGGAAAAAAACCAGGCGAACCCCGGCCAGAACCGGCAAGGCGAACAGCGGCGCCCAGCGGGTATAAACGCTGAGAGTCAGCGTGACCAGCGCCGTCGCAAAAAGAAGCGGCAGGATTATATCCCCTGTTTTTTCCCGCAAATCAAACCCCTCCGCTGACAAAATCAAGTTCCGGCGTTATCAGCCAATCCCCGGCTTGCGCCCGCATCCGCGCCGTCAGAAGCATGGTGTCGGCGTCCGGGGCGACCTCCGGCCGGTTCGAGAACAAAAGCGCCGGCCCGTCCCCGTTCTCCCGCGCCGGCAACGGCGGCCCCCAGTCCCCCGCCAGGCCGTGGGCGAAGCGAAATCTGGCCATCTGATACTGCAAGGCGCCCACGTCCGCTTCCGTCGCCGGAACCAGCCGCTGCCAGCGCCCGGCCAGGAAAACGTAGACGACGCAGTTCAGGCCGGCGCGCACAAAGAGCAAAGCCATCCCCAGCATCGCCTCCACCAGTCTCTCGTTCCGCTTGAACATTTCCAGATTTTCCTCCGGGCGGTCGGAAAAGGCCGGCGCCGTCCGGTCGAGGATCAAGGCCGCTTTGGGGCGGTCGGCCGGCTCGTTCAGGCGAACCATATAGACGCCGGCGCGGGCGGAGAGTTTCCAGTTAACGCGGCGGAGCTGGTCGCCCGGCTGGTACTCCCGGTGTTCAAAACCCGGCAGCCCCGTGTAGGAGACGGTCTCCCGCCCGCTTTCCTCTTCGTCGTCCTCCGGCCGGGCAGTCAGCACCGCGCGCAGCAATTCGTTTTCGCGCAAATCAGGCAAACGGGGCACTATCTCGATTTCCGCCGCCCAGGCGGCGGGCGCTCCCTCCCCCCCTTCCCCCCAGGCGTAGCGGCACAGACCGAAAAAATCCGTGCCTTCCACTTCGCTGACGCCCAGAGAAACCGCTCCCCAGATAACGGCCGTGTAAAGCCGCTCGGCGGTCAGGGCCGCGCCCGGCCAAGGCAGGAGGGCCAGTTTTTTGTCTTCGTCCGCCTTGAAATTCGGCGGGCTGTGGAAGCCGATCCGCAAAAAAACGAAAGCCGGGGCGGCGACGGCGACGCGCAAAGTGAGCCGCAACGCGTCCCCCTTGCGCAGAGCGCGGGCGGAGACGGAAGTCTCCAGCCGGAGAGACCGCAGCGCGAATACATTAAAAATATTCAGCGCCAGCGGCGCTACCGTGAGGATCAGGAGAAAAGTGAGGCCGAAGCGGATATCGATGACCAACGCGTAGGCCAGAGTGAACAGGCAAATCATCAGATAGCCGAGCATATGCCGCCATATAACGGAAATCCGCATTGCCGTCTCCTTTTCCCGCCGCCGTTCCAAAGTCAGGTCGCCGCCCGGCGCAAGCCGCGCCCGTCCCGGCACGGCAAATGCTCCCGCAAACTGAGCAGCACATCGTCCAGATCCAGCGGTTTGCCGATATGTCCGTTCATGCCGGCCGCCAGGCATTTTTCCACATCTTCCCGGAAAACATTGGCAGTCATGGCTATTATTGGAATTTCCTGGCCCTGGGGCGCCGCCAAGGCCCGGATGCGCCGCGTCGCCTCAAAACCGTCCATTTCCGGCATTTGCAAATCCATGAATATCATATCGTAAGCGGCGGGGGCGGCGGAAAAAATCCGCACCGCCTCGGTTCCGTTCTCCGCGCAGTCGATGCGCAGACGCGTCGGTTCCAGCAGCGACAACACGATCTCCCGGTTTATTTCCACATCTTCCGCCAGCAGGACGCGGCAGGCGCTGAAATCGTCCGCTTCCGCCCCCTGGCCGTCTTCCGCCCTTCCGTCCTCCGGCGTGAGACATTCGCGCAAACAGTCCGCCACTGCGGAAGGAAAGAGCGGTTTAGGCAAAAAAGTGCGCGCCCCGGCTTTGCGCGCCTCGTTTTCCACCGCGCCCCATTCCGCGGAGGAAGCCATCAGGACGACGACTGAATTTTCCATTTTTTTCCTGATAAGGCGCGTCAGTTCCAGCCCGTCCATATCGGGCAGCGTCCGGTTGATAAAATAAATATCATAGCTTTCGCCTTTTTCCAGCAAAGCGAGCGCCTCTCCCCCGCCGGCGGCAGCGTCGCGGCTCAGACCGAGCCGGAACGCTATTTCGGTAAAATACTCCTGGGTCTCCGCTCCGCCGCCCGCCAGCAGGGCGCGGATTTTTCCCCGGTTCACGCCGAGGGGCAAAATATCGGCCCCCTCTTCTTTCGCGCTCCGCTTCACCTGCGCGGTAAAAGCGAAGGTCGAGCCTTTGCCCAGCTCCGATTCCAGCCAGATCTGCCCGCCCAGCATGTTCACGATGCTCTTGGAAATCGACAGTCCCAGGCCCGTGCCGCCGTACTGGCGCGAAGTGCTGCTCTCGGCCTGCTGAAAAGAGGTGAAAAGCCGCGCCCGCTGTTCGGGGGAAATGCCGATGCCCGTGTCTCTCACCTCGATCCGGAGTTTGCAGCAGCCGTTTTCCTCCCCGGCCAGATGGGCTTCGAGACTGATTTTTCCGCCTTCGGGCGTGAATTTTACCGCGTTGCTCAAAAGATTCGTTATCACCTGGGCCAGCCGCTGGTCGTCCCCGATCAACAGGCGCGGGATGGCGCTGTCGATGTATACGGATAAATTCTGCCGTCTTTCTTCCGCCCGGAAATTGACGACGCTGACGACTTTTTGCAGCATTTTTTCAAAATCAAACTCGGCGGAGGAAATCTCCAGCTTGCCCGCCTCGATTTTCGACATGTCCAATATATCGTTGATCACGCCCAGCAGATGCGTGGAAGCGGCCTCTATCTTCAAAAAAGCGTAGTCCTTCCGCTCCGCGTCCAGCGCCGCTTTGCCGATGGCGGTCATGCCGATAATCGCGTTCATCGGCGTTCTCATCTCATGGCTCATATTCGACAAAAACTCGCTCTTGGCCTTGGATGCGTCCTCCGCCGCCCGTTGCGCCATGACATACTCCCGCTTCTGATATTTCAGCACGATGCCGATCATCACGCTGGCGATGATGAAGGAAGCGGTGACGTCGACGTAAAACATCAATTCCGATTTGATGGGCAGCACCTGGACAAAGCCGGTCATCTGGGCGAAAAAACAGGTCGCGTTGATGATCAGGTAGAGGGCGAGCATGATCACGAAGTCGGCGCCGCTGAGAAGCAAGGAGATGATCACCGTCCCCAGCAGCAAATAAGCCAGCATGCCGCTGTGGATTCCGCCGCTGGTGAAAAAAACGAAAGGGAAGCCGGCGTCGCAAAACACGACGGAGACCAGAAAACCGCCCAGTCGGTAATTTCTGGTTTTGTTGATAAAAAGCATCATCACCAGTATGCTGAGCGACAGGAAAAGCGTCGTCAGCATGGACGCGGCCGAAGTCGCCGTCACCAAAGTCACGAGAA
>JAIRRL010000147.1 GCA_031255985.1 Gracilibacteraceae bacterium | reverse complement strand
GTGCTGTTTCAGGCGCAGCCTCGCGGCAAAGAGGATGCCGCAACTTTCCGGAAGCTCAAAGCGCAACTTATAGAGGGTGGTATTCCCGCAGAGCAGATTGCCATCAAGACCGCCGATGTGAACGAACTGAAAAACGTGGATTTACTGTCCCGCGACTGTGAAATCCGCTACATCATCACAGTCAATGCTTTGAAAGAAGGTTGGGACTGCCCATTTGCCTATATCCTCGCGACGCTGGCAAACAAAACGTCCAATGTAGATGTGGAGCAGATTGTCGGGCGCATACTGCGCCAACCCCACGCCACACAGCATAGTCAGCCGCTCTTGAATAATGCTTTTGTGCTGACCTGCTCCAATGAGTTCTTCGCCACGCTTGACGGAATTGTGGGAGCATTGAACTCGGCGGGCTTTTCCAAAAAAGATGTGCGCGTCGTCGAAGAAGCGTCGCAAACGGAGCCTGTTGTGTATCTGCCGCCGCAAATACAGGCATCTTTTATTCATGATTCGGGCGGCGATTTCGGCACAGACTTCCTTGACGACTACTCCGGCGCAATCAGCGCGGCATTGGAGTATAATCCGTCCGCAACGATTGAAGATATGCTCACCCAAGCGATGGCGCAAACACAGGAATATGAACGGAAAATAGAGGAATCAGAGAACCTCGGCTATCTCGGCGGTTTGGAGGGAACCATGAAGAACCAATACAAGATGAATGAGCCGTTTCGCGCCGAGGCCGAGGGAGTACGTATCCCGCCGTTTTGCTTCGTGACCGAACCGGACTTGTTTCACAGCGAAAATTACGCCAAGTTGAACAAGGAAAAGCTGTCAGCGGGCTTCTCCCTCCTGAACGCCGACAGCAGCGTGAACTTCTCTCTTTCAAGCGGCGATATGTACGCCGTGGACGTTTCTGAAAGCGGCACGAAATACCGCAAGATGACGGCGAGCGAGAGCGACTACATCCGCTCTCAAATGGAGCGCCTGCCCGACGAGGGTAAGCGCCGATTCTGCATAGATTTGATAGTCACGCAGTTGGAGCGGCGCAAGCTCGGCGATGTAATCCTCGCGACTGACATACGCGCCTATGTCGAGCGCGTAGTTGGTCAGATGAGCAATGACGACTTCACGGCAATCCAAACAGGCTACCAGTTCTACGCGAACCGCATCCAACAAAAGATTGAATCCCTGCTTGCCGAATACCGCGAGGGACGATTCTATGATTTACTCGAAGCCCGTGACATCCTTTGCCGCCCGATGTTTGCCCTACCGAAGATCATCACGCCCGCCGATACACTGAACAGCTTGGAAAAATCACTATATGAGAGCGAAGCGGCTGTTAACTCAGTCGAACGCAAGGTGATTGAAGAAATCGCCGCCCTTCCGAACGTGCGTTGGTGGCACCGCATCGCGGAGAGCAAGCCATATTCGTTCAGCATAAACGGGTTTATCACGCATTACCCGGACTTTTTCGTGATGACGGGCAAAGGAACGCTCATTGTTGTAGAAGTCAAGGGTGACGACCGCGACAACTCCGACAGCGAGCGCAAACTCCGCCTCGGGCGCAAATGGGCGGACAAGGCTGGCGACGGATACCGCTACTATATGGTGTTCGACAAGCTGAACTGGAGCAAGGAAGGCGCATATGAACTTTCGGAGTTTGTGGAGTTGATGAAGCGATTGTAATGGAAATTTTCCATGGAAATTACGAGTGCCGCTAACGATAACGCTATCATATATGATTAACTCCAGAAGGGAGCAGAACTATGAAATCATCAAATGCATCAGCCTCGGCTTTCGGCTGGGAGTTTCAAAGTAACGTAGCAATAATGCTGATGCTTAAGAACATTGAAAAAGTCTCCAAGCCTAAAGCGGACTGACACGCCCCGAGTTTTAGGTTGCGGGCGTCAGTCCGCTTTAGGCCGTTAGGTCGCCGCGGCGCGGGCGACCGATTGAATTGCTGAAGGAGGGCGAGCTGGCTTAGTTTTGCAGCGAATCCGGCGGTTCGGGTTCTCCGCCGAAATCCGCGGTCTGATCCTCAAAAAAGCGCAGCGGATAATCATAGATATTATGCCCGGTGGCGGGAACCTCGCCTTCAATGGTGAGCGTGATTTCCTCCAATTCATAATAGGTCAGCAAGGTGTTGACCACGACGCCGAGCCGCAAATACTCGGCTGTCGTGCCCGCGCCGAGGGTCTGGCCGTAGGCGGCGTTCATGTCGGCCCTGGCGCCGCCGTTTCCGTTTATGGCAAAATCGTTCAGGGCGCAGCCTTCCGGCAGAGCTTTTTCCGCCACCAGCAAAGAGATGATATGTTCCGGCGCTCCGTTCGTAATCGCCGCTTTGGTTATAAAACCGTCCGCGTTGTCGTTCGGCAGATAGAGCAGCACCGGCAAGGCGCCGCCGTCCGGTTCCGCCGTAGGCGGGCTTTGCGGATCTTGCTGGCTTTGCGGATCTTGCTGACTTTGCGGGTTTTCCTGGCTCTGGGGAGCGAGGGGGAAAGCGCACCCGGCCGCGGCCAGGAGCAGGATAATCGCTATTGCCGCGAGCAAAGCGCGTTTACGTTTATTCATCAGTTCATCTCCTAATCATCATAAATCTGCCGGGCGGGCCGGGGCGCGGCGACGGCGGCGCCACCGGCAATCGGGCCTAAAGGCGTTACGGCATGGACGCGCCGCAGCCGCCGCAAAACTTGACGCCGCGCTTGTTGGCCGCGCCGCATTGGCCGCAGAACGCGGGCCTTTCCCCGGAATCGCCCGCTGCGCCCGCCGGTTGGGGCGCGCCATAACCAGCCGCTCCCGCTCCTGCTCCCGCGAGAACTGGCTGGGGTTGGGGCGCGGGCATGGGTTCCTCTTGCCGGCCCTTGTCCCACAATTCCTTGAATTTGGCGGAAATACCGCTCAGTCTGCCGTAAAGATCAAAAGCGATCACGGTCGTCGGCGCGTCCTCCATGTAGGCGGTCATCGTCCGAGCGAGGATATAGCTGTCGATAAAAGCGTATTTGACTGTCAGCGCCAGCAAGAGGGCGATGACGAACGCCGCCCAGCCCGGCCAGGCGAACAGCCGGAACAGCAGGCCGAGGACGACGAACAGCGCCAGCGTCAGACCGCAAAGCCCCAGAATGACCAAAACCATCGTTTTCGCGGCGTTGCCGAGAAGTTTCTTCCAATTTTGCGCGTAGATCGCCACCCCGTCCGCCGCGCTTTTCCATGCTCCCTGCTCTTTTTGGTAAAAAGTGTAACCCAGACAGCACTCGTCGATATAGCCGAGGGCCAGCTCGATAAAAAACTGAGCCAGTCCGCTGATCGCCCCCATGCCGGGAATGAAATCCAGCGCGTTCCCCAGCTTGCCGATCCCTCTTTGAATCTGCTTCACCGCCGCGGCGACCAGCTTATCCACGGCAAAATAAATATTGGAAGTAGCGAACCGCGCCAGCACCTGCTGTTTTCCGTAGGCGATCTGGTTCGCCGGCGCCTGCCCCGTCGTGACGATTTCGGTGATCACCGCGATATGGCCGGCCTTGAGCATATAGCCGATGTAGTGCATCAGGATAAAACGGACGACGCCGATCGCCCCGACCCAGGCAAAAAACATGATCGCCGTCACGCTCTCGCTGTTGAACAGCCAGGCAAGCCCCATGAGTATCCCGAACAAAATCGCCGAAATAACGACGGTCGCCAGACCCAGCAGCAGTTTTGCCCATACGAAGGGCATCGTTTTGGAAAAAACAGTCTCGGCTTTCATTTTATTCCTCCATATATTCAAATTTATACCCACATTCGCCGCAGAATCTGTTGCCGGCGGGCAGATTCGCGCCGCAGCCGGGACAGGCGCGGTTTTCCGCCGCAGGCTCAGGCGCGGGGGCGGGAGGTTCGATTTTGCCGCCGCATTCGGCGCAGAACTTGACGCCGGGCGCGTTCGGCGTCCCGCAGGCCGGGCAGGCTGTTCCGGCGGCAGCCATAGCGGGCGCAAACATAGGCGCGGCGGCGGCAGCCATAGCGGGCGACATAGGCGCTGCGGGCGCGCCTGCTGCGGGCGCGCCTGCCGCGGCGGCCTGGGCCGCGTTCTCGGCCTGGATGCGGGCGATCTCGGTTTGCGTGTCCGTTATGGCCTTGTTATGGGCGTCGATGGCGGCAAAAAGTTCCGCCGCGCCGGGATCGACC
>JAIRRL010000140.1 GCA_031255985.1 Gracilibacteraceae bacterium | reverse complement strand
CCCCACGCACAGCACGGTGTCGCCGTTCGGCACAAAAGCGTCTACTTCATGGACGACGGCGCCGACCAGGCAGTTTTACGGCAATTTGGCGTCCTTGAGCTTCCGGCCCAGAATCGTCGTTTCCGCGGAAACCAGCACTTCCATAGCCTGAGCCTTCGCGCCTTCCACGAGGGAAACCGAGAGAAAATTACCCCGCCGCACCCGGCTCAAGATGACGCCGGCCGTGATGAGGCGCGGGGAAACAACAATGTCTACGCCGAGTTTTTCCATCAAGGGCATGTATTCCGTCCGGCTGAGGCGGGCGATGGTTTTCTTGCCGCCGTATTCCTTCGCCAGCAAGGCCACCAGCAAATTCAGCTTATCGTCCTCCGTCAGGCTGACGACGGTGTCGGCCTCGGAAACGCCTTCTTCCTGAAGAAACTCCAGATCGGCGCCGTCCCCGCAAAGCACCTGCCCCCGCTTCAGTTCCTGGGACAGGGCGCGGCAGCGCTCAATTTGCTTGTCCACCACTTTTACGGCCAGACCGCGTTCCTCCAGCATGACCGCCAGATGAAAACCAATCCGCCCGGCCCCGATGATGAGGACGTTGCGGGCGCTGGGCAGGTCGCCGCTGCCGCCGGTTTCCAGCCCGGTCAAAGTTTCCGGGGCGCCGATAAAAAAGGCGTGATCATGCGGCAGCAGCTTGTCCTCGCCGTGTGGGATGATCATTTCCCCGCCGCGGAAAATCCCAGCCACCAGAACATGGGCCGGTAAGGCCAGCGAGTGCAGCGGCGTGTTGATCAGCGGCGAGTGGGAGCGGATGCGTATTTCCTGCAAGCGCACCTTGCCCTCGGCGAATTCCCCCACTTCCAGGGCGTTGGGGATCATGAGCACCCGGCTGATCTCCAGGGCGGTGGCGTATTCCGGGCTGATGACCAGATCGATGCCGAGCGAGCGGTGAAACTCGCCCTCCATGTAGCTGTCAATATATTCCAAATTGCGGATGCGGGCGACTGTCTGCGGGATGCCAAATTGTTTGGCCGCCATGCAAACGATCATATTCACTTCGTCGCTGTCCGTTACGGCCACCATCAGGTCGGCCGAGCGGACATCCGGGTTCATCAGGATTTTAGGGCTGGCGCCGTTGCCCGGCAGCGTCAGCACGTCAAGTTTTTCCGCGATAATATCGCGGCGCTCCTCATTTTTTTCTATGACCACGACATCGTGTTCCTCGGCGACCAGACAGCCCGCCAGGTAAAACCCCAGCTTGCCGGCGCCGGCTATGGCTACGCGCATATAACAAACCTCTTTTCAAACGCCGGTTCAACCGGCGCCACTAACGCGGACTGACGCCCGCAACAACAATTATAATACAAACAGCGGGCAATTGGCAACAAAGACTTCGCCGCCCGGGGCGCCGTCCCGGTTTTATCTTGACGGGCCGCCCGGAACAGGGTATTATTATGATATGATATACCGACGCCGGCGCGGAGTTCGGACCGGCTGTTACAGGGGAGGGCGTTTGAAAGTATTATTTATATGTACGGGCAACACCTGCCGCAGCCCGCTGGCCGAAGCCCTGGCCCGCTCCATGTATCCGGGGGAGGAATTTGCCTCGGCCGGCCTTTTTGTCTCCTCCGCCCAGGCGGCGAGTCCGGGGGCGGCGGCGGTGGCGGCGGAAAACGGTCTCAGCCTGGACGGGCGCCGGGCCAGGCCGGTGGACGAGGCTATGCTGCGCGAGTTCGACCTGGCGCTGACCATGACGGCGGAGCATTGCCGGCTTTTGCGGGGGCGTTTTCCGGTTTGGGCGGCTAAAGTGGCCCGTCTCGGCGACGCGGCCGGAATGAAGCGGGATGTGGCCGACCCTTGGGGCGGCGGCCCGGAGGAATACCGGGCCTGTTTTGGCGAATTAAAAAAAATGCTGGAAAGGATGAAGTGGAGTTGAGTGAGGAAATAACGGTGGCCCTGGGAGCGGATCATGGCGGATACGCTCTGAAAGAGGAAGTAAAACGCTATTTGCTCGCTCGTTCCTATCAGGTGGTCGATTGCGGCGTTGATTCCGCGGAGCCGGCCGATTATCCGTTTTACGGAAAAAAAGTCGCGGAATCCGTAGCCGCCGGCCGGGCGCAAAAAGGCGTGGCGATATGCGGCACGGGCATCGGCATGGCTGTCGCCGCCAACAAAGTGCCGGGCATACGGGCGGCGCTCTGCACGGACAGTTTCATGGCCAAAATGGCCAGAGCCCATAATGACGCCCAGGTGCTGGCCATGGGCGCCCGCGTCGTGGGAACGGGACTTGCGCTTGATATTCTTGAGGTTTTTTTGCGGACGGATTTCGAAGGAGGTCGGCATGAGCGGCGCGTCCGCCAGCTTGATCAGCCGCCGGCGACGGACAATAACGAAGGGTAATCGCGGCGCGCCATAGTGAGGCGCAATAACGACGGATAATAGCGACGCGCAATAGTGACGCACAATAACGGCGTGCAGTAACGGCGCGCAATAATCAGGAGGAGTAAAATGGATTATATTGAAAAATATGTAATGCCCCAGGATCCGGAAGTGGCGCGGGCGATCACGCTTGAGGAAAACCGTCAGCGCGACAAAATCGAACTCATCGCCTCGGAAAATTTTGTCAGCCGCGCGGTCATGGCGGCGCAGGGCAGCGTCCTGACCAATAAGTACGCCGAGGGATATCCGGCTCACCGCTATTACGGCGGCTGCGAATATGTGGACATAGTGGAGGATCTGGCCCGCGACCGCCTGAAAAAACTTTACGGGGCCGAACACGCCAACGTACAGGCTCATTCCGGCGCCCAGGCCAATACCGCCGTTTATTTCGCCATGCTGCGCCCCGGCGATACGGTTCTGGGGATGAATCTCGCCCACGGCGGCCATCTGACTCACGGCAGCCCGGTGAACCTGTCCGGCTCGTATTTTAATTTTGCCGAATACGGCGTTGACCGGGAAACGGAGACGATTGACTACAACGCGCTGCGGGCCGAGGCTTTGCGGGTCAAACCCAAACTCATCGTCGCCGGCGCGAGCGCTTACCCGCGCGTCATTGATTTTGCCCGCATCGGGGCCATCGCCCTTGAAGCCGGCGCCAAATTCATGGTTGACATGGCCCACATAGCCGGCCTGATCGCCGCGGATCTGCATCCCTCGCCCGTTCCCCACGCCGATTTTGTCACGACCACCACCCATAAAACCCTGCGCGGCCCGCGCGGCGGCGCTATACTTTGCCGGGAGGAATACGCGGCCAAAATAGACAAGGCTATTTTCCCCGGCATCCAAGGCGGCCCCCTGATGCACGTCATCGCCGCCAAAGCCGTCGCTTTCGGCGAAGCGCTGCAGCCTTCGTTCCGGGAATATCAGGCTCAGATTTTAAACAACGCGAAAGCCCTGGCCCAGGCGTTTCTGGCTCGCGGTTTCCGGCTGGTGTCCGGCGGCACGGACAATCATATGCTCCTGCTGGACGCGCGCAGCAAAAACCTGACCGGCAAGGAGGCCGAGAAAATCCTGGACGACGTGGGCATCACCGTGAACAAAAACGCCATTCCTTTTGATCCGGAAAAACCCTTCGTCACCAGCGGCGTTCGCATCGGCTCCCCGGCCGTGACTTCCCGCGGCATGAAGGAAAAAGAGATGGAACAGATCGCCGAAGCCGCCAATCTGGCTCTCGAAGCCGGCGGCGACCAAAAACAGCTTGCCCAGGCCGCCGCGCTGGTAAAATCGCTCTGCGCCCAATTCCCGCTTTATATTTAGTTTTATATTAAATTCGGAGAGAAAAATATTGAAAATTCATTCTCGATGCACGAAACTATTTAACTTCGCGGGCAGTCTATCTTTATAGGCCGACATAACCGCGGGGCATCCGTTGTTAGGAGAAGTGGATGGACAGAGAGGACGTCCTGCGGGCGATGCGCGGCGACGGGCAGAGCTTTTACCGGATTGTCGAGGAAAAAAAACAAAGCGTATACCGGATGGCCTACAGTTACGCCCGTAACGAAGAAGACGCGCTTGATATAGTGCAGGACGCCGTTTATAAAGCGTATGTCTCCATCGGCAAACTGAAAAACCCTGAGTTTTTCGGCACTTGGTTTTATCGGATCGCGCTGAACTGCGCGCGGGATTTTGTCAAAAAAAACCGCAAAGTTATAGCGGTGGCCGACGAAGTGCTGGTGAACATTCCCGATCACGACATGTACGAGGCGCGGGAGGAAAGCGCCGATTTGACCAGAGCGCTGGAAACTCTGGGCGAGAAGTACAAAACCGTAGTGTTGCTGCGATTCTTCGAGGAATTATCGTTGGACGAGATCGCGGCGGTGCTGAAAATACCGGTCAGCACAGTCAAGACCCGCTTGTACCGGGCGCTGGAAAAATTAAAGATTAACGCGGAGGAGGTGAACGGCGTTGAGCGCGCACAGGCTGGAACAATGGAAAAGAGAATATCAGGCTATCGTCATACCGGAAAATGAACTTGATCTGCGTGTGCGCAAAGCGATTTTGCTCGGACGAATGGAACAAAATCGCGGGCGCCGGGCGCCGGCGCGGCGAATTTGGGCCGCGGTCATGGCCGCCGTCTTATTCTGCGTCCTGGGCGGGAGCGCTTACTATCTGGCCTTTGTAAAAGAGCCGCCGCCGCCGCAAACGGCGCAGACCGATCCTGTGCAGACTCCGCCGGGAAACGCTTTGCCGCCGGATGAGCAGCCTGCAGTTCCCGCAGAGCCGGAGGATAACCCCAGCGAGCCGGACAACGGCCAGAGCGCGGATAATCCGGCCCTTCCGGCCGGAGCTGACCAAAACAACGGCGGCGGCGCCAGCAGCCCCAATTCCAACAGTAACAGTAACAACAACGGCGCCGGCAACGGTAACAACAGCGGCGGCGGTTCTGACGGCGGCGGCAGCGTCTCCATCATCAAGGAAAACGCCGAAGAAGATATAGTCATCCGGACGCCTGAGAAGAATATCGGCATGGAGGTCGCTTCCTGGCAGGTGGATTATACGGACGACGACTCGGCCCTCACCGTCACCGGCGTCGGCGTCGCCGATCTGGCGGCGCGGGAGATGCTGGAGAAGCTGAAAGACAGCGACTATATCTCCGATGTTTATCCGGCGGCGGGCGGAGGCGATCAGATCACCGTCGTCCTGAAGGAACCCGCGCGCCTGGAGATTTACGGCGGAGTGGAGCCGGACGAGGTCGTCATGCGCCTGACGAAGCCGGAAAAAGAAAAGATCTATGTATTGCGCACGAACGCTTACGAGTCGGAGGACGCCCTGAGCGTATGGAAAGAGCGTTTGGGGAGCGAACCGCTGACGGTAAAAGGCGACGCGGAAAACGGTTATTATCTGGAAACAGATTCTTTCACCACTAAAGAAGAAGCGGAAAACAAGCTGCAGGAAATTTTAGCGGCGGGAGATATGGATTTGTTCGTGGAAGAAAGAGAAACCGGCCGCATTTTGAACGCCGTTTTCATCGACGCTTTGACGGCGGCGACAGTCAGCGGCCTATAAAGCCGGAATAAAGTCAGAAGACAGTTTTCCTTTTCTAAGGGCTTCAGCGGAGATTAAATATAGTCAAAGTTTTTAATTTGTCCTGTTCACGGGCCATGATATCCTGAAAAGAAAGACCGAGAGAGTTGCAAAGGGCAGCCAGGTAGAAAACCTGTCTGCCCAGTTCTTTTTCAATAACTTCGCGGCAACCGGAACAAAGCGCGCCGGTCAGATGACGGTTCAGCAATTGTTTCAGGTCGGATAACGACGCTTCCTCCGGTATCTCCGGCCTGACGGCGTGAATTTCCAGACAGCCGCATTTGGTCACGGCTTTAGTCACTGCCCGGTTCACCCGGGCGGACGCTTCCTGCCCTTTGGAAAGAATATCGATGATGCTTTGATGCTGGATAAGCGTTTCCTCAGCGGTTTTTTGAAACTCCGAGGGGGTTACTTCCATGTCTATTCCTCCTTCGGGCTTCCTCCGCCCACTCCGGCCGCCCGGTGTTCCGCCGCCCGTTTTACGTATCCGGCCGAACTTTTTTTCAGTTTTTCCAATTCCTGGGGCGTGAGTTCGCGCGCCACGCGGGCCGGACTGCCCATGATTAAAGTGTGGGAAGGGAAAACTTTCCCCTCCGTTACCAGAGAGTTGGCGGCTACCAGGCAGGATTCCCCGATAACGGCGCGATTCATGACGACGGTTCCGATGCCGATCAGAGAACCGGCGCCGATCCGGCAGCCGTGCAGCACGCAGGAATGGCCGACTGTCACGTCGTCTTCTATTTGGACGACCAGACCGGGGTCAGTGTGGACCACGCTCAAATCCTGAATATTGACGCGGGCGCCGACGACAATCGCGTCGCTGTCGCCGCGCAGAACGGCGTTATACCAGACGCTGACTTCGTCGCCCAAAGTGACGGCGCCTATAATGCGCGCGCCGGGAGCGATAAACACGTTTTTCCCCAAAGTTGGCTTTTGGCCGGCATAAACATAAATCATGACTTTATCTCCGTTGGTCGGTAGGGTCAAGGGGCTGGAGCTTGTAATGCAGTTTGATGTAACTTTTGCGCCGGTTGATTTTACTGAAACTCAAAGAAATGCGTTCGCCAATTTTGCAGCCGTTTTCATAGGAAGTTCCCGGCAAAAGCGCCACGTATTGCGTGCTGCTGTAACGGGCGAAAAGGTCGCCCCGCCGCAGATGCATGGCGATGACGCCGTGCAGTTTTTCCATATATTCCCCGATGTATTCCGCCTGCGGCAGATCGTCGTCCAAATCGGTCAGCGTAATCAGCATGACATAAACCGATTGCCCGGTCCGTTCCACGCCGCGGGCGATAAAACGGTACACATCCTTGAATATTTCGTAATTGCAGGAATAGGCGCCCTGTTTCAAAGTGGCTTCGTTCAGATTGTCCTTGATGATCAGCAGGTCGCGCTCCACGCTCTTGATCGTTTTCATTATATCGCGGTAAAGCGCGATCACGCCCTCCGAAGGGTTGACGCCGAGTTCGTTGAACAGGCGGCCTGTTATCGCCTCATAAGCCGCCAGGGCTTCTTTGTGCCGGCCGAGACGGATAAAAGCCGTTATCAGCATTTCGTAAAAGCCCTCGTCATACGGGTCTATATTAACGGCGTGAACGCATATTTCCAGGATTTGCTCGTATTTCTCCCTTTGCTTCAGCAGACGGTACACTTTATGCACACATTCGTTGAAAACGCGGTGATAGAAGGAAGAATACGGCACCGCCCATTCCTCATAGGCGGCGCGGGGCAGGAAACGTCCCTGGTAAAGGTCTATCGCTTCGGAATATAGCTGAATTCTTTCCTCGTCGCTGACGTCAGCCTGACCGGCTTTTTTCCATTTATTCTCAAACAGCTCGACGTCCACTTCGCACGGAACGGACATATTCCAGGAATAGACGCTTTTTTTGCACAATATATACTGCTTGGACGGCAGTCCGTATTCATCCAGGACATTGCGCAGGCGGTAAACTATATTTTTTATGATATTGCCCGGATTAACGCTGCGGTCGTCTTTCACCAGCAACTCAACCAAGTCGTCTTGGCTCAGTTCCCGGCGGCGGTTGATCAGCAAATATTCCAATAAGGTCCATACTTTGCGGCTGCGGCCCTCATCCTCGATGACGCCTCTCTGACCGTAGGACAGAGAAAAACCGCCCAGCATTTTCACCTTTAAAATAGGCGCCGGCTGCTCCATTTTTCTTTCCGGTTCCATTTTGAAGCCTCCTTAACTGAAGAAGGTAACTTACGTCCGGGATCGCCAGCGAAAAAGCCCGCGCGCGGCCACAGTTATTTTGCGGCGGCGGCTCGTCACTTTTTTATGAGTTGTGACTTTTTTTTCGGGCTAACTTCCAGAAAAAGTTTATTTGCCGTTCGCCGTCCCCGGGCCGGAAAGCCCGTACTCTCCCGCCGCTCCAACGATGATTGACCGGACGATGTAATACTGAGTATACATTATCAAGCAGCCAAAGTCTATATGTTCCGGATATTTTTTTAAAAATATAAGTTTTCTGTGACCATATTTCGGCAAATACAGTCGCAAGCATGTGACTATTGGCGGGAAAACCGGGATCTTGAATTTTGGGTTGCGGATGTCAGTCCGCTCTAGTATAATATGAAAAGAAAGCCACTCACATTGGACTTGGGCGCTTCCCGGCCAGGTTCTCAGCAAGGGAGAAAAAATTTTGATCATCGGAATTGACCTGGGGACGACAAACAGCCTGGCAGCCTATTTTACAGAGGAAGGGCCGCGAATCATCCCCAATTCCTTCGGGGAAAACCTTACCCCCTCCGTCGTCAGCGCGGGCGAGGACGGGGAGATTTACGTGGGCAAGATCGCCTGGGAACGGCGGATCACGAGCGGCGAGCGCACCGCGGCCGTATTCAAGCGGCATATGGGCGCAAAAAAAGAGTATAATCTGGGCGACCGGACGTTTCTGCCGGAAGAACTGTCTTCTTTTGTCATCCGCAAACTGAAAGAGGACGCGGAGGCCTTCCTGGGGGAAAAGGTGGACGAAGCCGTGATCAGCACCCCGGCTTATTTCAACGATACTCAGCGCCGCGCCGTCAAAACGGCGGGCGAACTGGCCGGGCTGAAAGTGGAGCGCATCGTGAACGAGCCGACGGCGGCCGCGATCGCTTACGGTCTGCATGAACGCCCGACGGCGGCCAGATACCTGATTTTCGACTTGGGGGGCGGCACTTTTGACATATCCATCCTGGAATATAACGCCAACGTGATGGAGGTTCGGGCCGTGGCCGGGGACAATTTCCTGGGCGGCGAGGATTTCACCGAAGCGATGGCGGCCATGTTTTTATACAAAAATAATCTCACCGACGCGGATCTGTCGCCGCGGGAGCGGGCCATCCTGCACAAATGCGCCGAGACGGCGAAAAAAGAGTTCACGGCGGGGCGGACGGTCACCATGACTTATCCCCATAACGGGGAAACGCTCGATATGACGATTAGCATTGACGAATTTGAAAAGCATTGTCTTTTCATCCTCAATAAGCTGCGGGCGCCTGTCGTCCGCGCCCTGACCGACGCCTCCCTCAAACTGGCGGATATTGACGCGGTGGTTCTCGTGGGCGGCGCCACCAAGCTCCCGATCATCCGCAATTTTGTCAGCAAACTTTTCGGCCGCCTGCCCGCTTCCCATATCAATCCTGACGAAGTAGTGGCCCTGGGCGCGGCGGCCAGCGCCGCCCTGAAGGAGAGGAACCATTCGATCAAAGAGCTGGTGCTGACGGACGTCTGCCCTTTCACTTTGGGGACGAGCGTCTCGGTCTCCAGCGCCAAAGGCGTCTACCAGTCCGGCGTCTACTGCCCCATCATCGAGCGCAACACTGTCATCCCGGCCTCCAGAGTCAGCCGCGTCTATACTTTGTACGACAATCAGCAGAGCGTGCGGGTGGAAGTGCTGCAGGGCGAGAGCCGCAAGGCCAGGGAAAACCTTTTTCTCGGCGAACTGCTCATCCGCGTGCCCCCGGCGCCGGCGGGGAACGAAGCGCTGGACATCCGCTACACTTATAATGTAAACGGCATCCTGGAAGTCGAAGTGACGACTTTGTCCAACGGCAAAACGGAAAAGCTGATCATCGAAAAAAATCCCGGCGCGATGACCGAGGACGAGATCCGGCAAAGCCTGGAGGGCCTGCAAACCTTGAAAATCCATCCGAGGGAAAAGGACGAACACCGTTATCTGCTGGAAAAGGGGGAACGGCTTTATCAGGAATTGCTCGGCGCGGCGCGGAATGAGGTTTCCTCGCTGCTCGTCAGTTTTGAGGCGACTTTGGAAAGGCAGAATCCGGACGAGATAGACGAAGCGGCGGCGGAACTCAAGAGCTTTTTTCAAATGCTGGAGGATGAGGATTATTAAATTTTTTAGGGGCGAAAAAAATTGAGCGCGGATATTTGGAAAATTCTAGGATTAGAAAAAACCACGGACGAGGAGGCGGTCAGACAGGCGTATCGCCGTCAACTGCCGGCCTATAATCCGGAAGACGACCAGGCGGGTTTTTTGCGCTTGCGCGAAGCTTACGAGCAGGCGCTGGCTCATTGCCGGGAGACGGCGGCCGCCCCGGAGGAACCCGCCACGCCGGAAGACGAGGTGGTGGCCCGTCTGCGGGAGATTTACGCTGATTTTCCCCGGCGGATCGACGTCGAAGCCTGGCGGCGGGAGCTTGAGACCGATATAGGCCAGCGCCTGGATTCCCAGCAGGAAATCGGGGAAAAACTGCTCGTTTTTTTCATGGAACATAATAATCTGCCCCATTCCGTCTGGAAATATCTGGCGGCGTTTTTCTGCTGGCCGGAGCGGCAGGAAGTCCTGAAAGAAAAGTTTCCTTCTAATTATATAGATTATGTTTTGAACCAGAGTACTTACGACGATTTGATCCGCTACGCCCTGTTTCCCCTGGCGCCGGGCCTGGATTACGACGCTTTTCTTGAGCGTTTTTTCAATATCAACGCCGCTCTGGGCCAGGGACGGTATGAAAACGTCGATGAGGAAATCGCAGCCGCCGACGCGCTGGGCATAGACCACCCCGATTTCACCTTGCTGAAAATACGTTACGCCCTGGGGCAAAGCGAGGAAGAAAAAGCGGCGGCGCTGGCGGAACAGCTCTACGCCGGGAGAGAGGACGACGCCCGGATCGCGAGTACGCTCGGTCATTGCCGTCTGCGGCAGGAGCGGTACACGGAGGCGCGCGAACTGTTCCAGGCCGTGCTGGCGAAAGAGCCGGAGCATTACAACGCCATGGTCGGCCTGGCGGAAACCTGGCATTTGAGCGGGGATCTGGAAGAAGCGAAAAATCATTATTGGAAGCTGATCTATGAAAACCCCTATGACGGCTATCTGATTTCCGTTTTTTACTCTATTAACGAAAAAATGACGGCGGCGCTGGAAGAACGGCTGCAAGAGGCGCCGGACGATCAGGAAATAGTTTACAAATTAGCCAGTTGTTACCATAATTGCCGCCGCTTTGCCGACGCGCGCAGCTTGCTGGCGGATCGCAAACCGTTGCCGGAACATGAAGCCAAGCATCACGGCGTTTTGGCTTACGCCCTGCTGGACGACGGCAATAAAGCGGAAGCGGAGCGGGAGTTCTTCGCCTGGGAAGAAACCGAGACGGACAAGCGGCGGCTGGCCCGCCAGATTCCCTCCGCCTGCGCTTTGCTGGGCCTGGACGATAAGGCGCTGGAGCGCTGCGAGTATTATTTGCAGGAATTTCCGGCGGAAGCCGATATATACGACGCGATGGCCGGCGTTTTCCGGCGGCGGGGCGACTGGCCGGCGGCGCTCGCGGCGGCGGAACGGGGGCTTGCGGTCAACAGCGATCATCTGGGCCTGTGCATCCATAAGGCCCACATTCTGTCCGGCATGGGCGACCAGGGCGGGGCGCTGGAGGTCGCCGAAGCCACTTTGGCGGAATATCCGCTGGTCTACGACCTGATAAGCCTGAAACTGCGCATCTATTACGACGCGGAAGAATACGGGGAAGTCGTCGCCATCTGTAAAAAATTAGACGAGGACAACGCCTGGGATCAGCAGTTTCAGCTCTATCGCCTGGCGGCGGAACTGCATCTGACGCCCCAAAAGGAGACGGCGGCGGAACTGGCGGCCTGGCTGGCGGAAGCGCCGGGGGAAAGCGCGGCTGTTTACGCTTTGACCCAATATTATACCGACCGGAATGATTTTGACGCCGCCCTGGCCGTGTTTCAGCAGGCGCGGGACGCCGAGCCGGAAAATGTCGATTTTCGCGTCTCTATCATCAACGTCCAGCGCCGGCGGCGGGATTACGCGGCGGCGCTGAAGGAAACGGAATGGTTCGAGCGGCGGCGGCCCGACTACGCCGACGCCTGGAATCTGAAGGGCCTGGTGCTGGAAAGCCTGGAGCGCTTTGACGAGGCGGCGGCGGCTTTTACCGAGGCCATCCGCCTGGAACCGGAACATCAGGTGGCTTACGGCAATATGGCCGACGTTATGACGAAAATGGGCAAACATGAGCAGGCGGTGGAATTGCTGACCAAACAGCTCGCAATCCGCGAACACCCGTATTATTATATCGCCAGGGGGCTGGCCTACGGTTGCCTCAACAACACGAAAGCGGAAAAAGAGGACTATTTCCGGACGATTGAGCTTGATCCCGATTATGCTTACGCCTACAATAACCTGGGCATCACTTTTTACGACGAAGGCAATCTGACCGAAGCGATCAAATATCTGGAACAGGCGATCGAGCATGATGTGAGCATCCTGGCCGCCCATCAGACTCTGGGCCGCGTCCTGGCGGAAAGCGGCCGGGAGGAAGAAGCTCTGGCCGTGTGGGATAAAGCGCTTGCCCATTTCGAGCCGGACGACCAGCCGGCGGTGGGAGAACTCACGCGGGACAAGCTTATTTTTTACAACATACGCGGCCGTTACCGCGAGGCTTCCGATTTGGTGGAGACTCTCGCCCGCGTAAGGGCTATGGATGTGGAGACGATGTGCCGCGTCGCGGAATCTTTTTACGAGCAGGATCGCCTGCCCGAAGCCTGGTTCTGGTTCGCGCGCGTTCTCCGGGCGAAGGAAGGCAAGGAGCCTTTCGCCCTGCTTTCACTGGCCCGCTACTATGAATACGCCAAGCGGGACGTCATGCAAGCCAATATGTACTATATGAAAGCCATCAAAGCGGATCCGGACAATTATGAAAACTATATCCGCCGGGGCCGTCTCCTGCAGCGCCGGCGCTACAAGCCGGGCCGCCGCTCCCTCCTGACCGGCGAGAGTTACTGGAAAAAACCGCTGGCTTTGCTGGACGCCGTGCCGGCGGCGGAGCGTACTCCCTGCTATTATTACTGGCGGGGCGAGTGTTTGCGCGGGCTGGGCCGGCTGGAGGCGGCGGAAGAAGCATTCCGGCGGGCTTTGGCCGACGCGGCCGGTTACAACCAGTGCGCGAAGCGGGCTTGCTACGACGCGCTTTTCGCCCTGGCCTGCCTGTACGAGGAACGGGGCGATCTGGCGGAAGCCAGGCGCTATGTGACGGAGACGCTGGCGATCAAAAACGATATTGAATACCGCCAATTTTTGCAAAAACTGGATTATTGTGAGATGGAGGCGAAAAGAGAGCGGGGGGGTTTTTGGGATGCGCTGAAAAAAATATTCCGCTGAAAAAATATTCCGCCGGAATAAAAATCACGCCTAAAAAAGGAAAAATACGCCGCTGCAAGATTGGCGGGACAAACGGAAAAGGAGGCAGGCTTTATGTTAAAGGGAAAAACCGCTTTGATCACGGGAGGGGGCACGGGTATCGGCCGGGCGACCGCTTTGCGCCTGGCGCGGGCCGGGGCGGCAATCGCCGTCAACTACTCCCGCTCCGCCCAAGAAGCGGAGGAAACGCGGCGGGAAATCGAAGGTCTGGGCGCCGTCTGCCGCCTGTACCGGGCGGACGTGAGCGACGACGCCGCCGTGCGGGCGATGATGGCCCAGGCGGTCGCGGACTTCGGCGGCCTTGATATTTTGGTCAATAACGCCGGGCGGACGCATTTTATCCTGCATGAAGATCTGGAAGAGATGAAAGCGGAATATTGGGATGAAGTTTTCGCCGTCAACGTCAAAGGCCTCTTTTTTTGCTGCCGGGCGGCGGCGGCGGCGCTGCGGCAAAGCCGGGGGGTCATCGTCAATATCACCTCCATCGCCGGTCTGAACGGTCTCGGCAGTTCCCTCGCTTATTCCGCCTCCAAGGCGGCGGCAATAAGCGTCACCAAATCTCTGGCCAGGGTGCTGGCGCCGGAGGTGCGCGTCATCGGCGTGGCTCCCGGCATCGTCACCACCCGCTGGGTGAAAGGGCACGAGGATCATGTCGAGCGTCTGGCCGGCAGCACGCCGCTGGGCCGGCCCGCCGGCCCGGAAGATATAGCCGAGGCCGCTTACGGTCTTATCGTTCACGGCGGCTTCATCACGGGCCAGAATATCGTGGTGGACGGCGGCGCCTTCATCTGAGCCCGCGACAAGACGGCCGCGCCTTCATCCGAAGCCGCGGCGGGAGGACAAAAAAAAACCTGAGATTTCTCAGGTTCGGGTTTCCCCAAAGATTTATTTTAAGGAAGGTATAAGAGCTATTTATAAGTATATAGGACAGAGTTTAGAATCAGCTTAATAAAACGGGGAAAATCGAAAAAAAATAAAAAAAATTTCTGCCAGATTTTTCTCCCGTCTCCCCTCCCCTTCTCTTTGATCAATCAGCCTGAAAGGAGAGCGCGCCCCTTCCCGCCGGCAACGGGAACAGCGTAGCGCGGACGAATACCGATGACCAAAAAAATAATTTGTTTCGGCCTGATTCTTCTGCTGACGCTCGCTTTGCTGCCGCTGTCCGCCTGCGGAGAAAACGAGCGCCCGCCCGCCGGCGGGGGCGAAGCGCCGGCGGGCGGAGGCGGAGCGCTTCCGTCCGGGCCGCCGGCAGGCGGGGGGACAGCGCCGCCGCCGGCGGGGCAGCCGGAAAACCCGCCGCCGCCGGATGAAACCATGGCCGGCATCAGAATCCTCACTTACGTCACCGATGTTTACGCCATCGAATATCCGAATTATTGGTCCCTGAATGAAGGGGAGGAAAATACCGGCTATGAGGCGCTGACTTTCTGGAAAAAAGACCCGGACGTATATGAGGACGGCGGCAAAGGCGGCCAGGATCCGAATTCCGCCAAGGTCAGTCTCTCTATTTTGCCAAAAGAAGGAAAAACCATCGGCGATATCGCTCTGGCGGAAATAGATTTCACAGAAGAGGAGCTTCGCTCGGAAAACCTGACCATCGACGGGAAAAAGGCCGTCCGCTATATTTCCCTTTACGGCGAGGATCAGATAATCAATACTTATATCGACTGGAGCGAAACGGAATATTTCTGGCTGGCCGGCTATCACGGAACGGGGAACGAGCGCGACACGATGCACCGGGACGTGCTTTTCATCCATAACTCCCTGCGGGCGGCCGGAGCGAATTGACGGCGGCGGCGCGGCCTCCCCTTGTTTTGCACGCCTGCTGCGCGGTTTGCGCGGGCTATCCGCTGGTGAAACTGCAGGCGGCATATGATCCTGTGGTATATTTTTCCAACCCGAATATTTATCCGCGGGCGGAATACGAACGCCGGCGCGACGAATGCCGGCGCTACGCCGAGGCTTGCGGTTGCGCTTTTGCGGAGGACGACTGCGGGGCGCGGGCCTGGGAGACGGCGATAAAGGGCCTGGAAGGAGAACCGGAGGGCGGCCGCCGCTGCGCCGTTTGTTTCCGCTGGCGCCTGGCCCGGACGGCGGCTTACGCCAAGGAGCGGGGCATAAGCTTTTTTACGACGACTCTGACCGTTAGCCCACGCAAAAAAAGCGCCTTACTGCTCGCCCTGGGAGCGGAACTGGCGCGGGAGACGCCGGGGCTGGTTTTTCTCGCCGAAGATTTCAAAAAAAAGGACGGTTACGCAAAAACGGCGGCCATCGCCCGGCGGGAAGGTTTTTACCGCCAGAATTATTGCGGCTGCGCGATGTCGATCCGGCAAAAACCGCGCGAATAAAAAAATTTTTTTGGCGATTTTTCGCCGGTTTTGACAACCTAGGTTGTCAAAATTTTAGGAAAGGCCCAAACTCGGAGAGCGGCTGTTTCAGGGCGTTTGCGGCCGCGAGACCGGCGATTTTTTTACATATACTGGCAAAAAATGAGCGAGATAATCGAATTTGGCAAAGGTATTGACACTTTCTGCCGAGTTTGCTATTCTATTCACAGGAGGTAAGTCTCGGCTTACTCCCTGTTCGGCGGCGCGTCTTTGAGCGCAAAAAGAAGAAGCGCTTTTTTCAAAGCGTCGGGTTAGCTTTTGCTAATCATGCGCCGGCCAATGAATCCTTTGCGGCGCGGGGCCAGCCGGCGCCGGTTTGCAATGACAAAGAAAAGGAGTGTGGCGTGAATCATGCAAAATGACATAAACAGGAAGCGGGGGCGGGGGCGGAGGCGCCGCCCGGCGGCTCTGCTGCTCATTTTGGCGCTGCTGCTGATTGCGCCGCCGCCGGGCGCTATAAGCGCTCTGGCCGGCGAGCCGCCGGAGACGGCGGTTTTAAGCGCAGAGGCGGCGGGCGTGTATGAGAACGAGGCCGACACGCAATCCGGCCCGGAGGGACGGATCGAGGCCATGAGCGCTTATAATCCCGAACCGGATACCGAGGCTCTGGCGGCGCTGATCAGCGCGGCGGCGGATCTGGCCGCCGGGGAAACCGACGCCGAAGCCTCGTCCTTGGCGGCTCTGACCGCCGCCGTCGCCGCCGCCGAAGAAGCGGGCGGACGGGAAGATCTGACAGCCGAGCAGATCGCCCGCCAGCTGGAAGCGCTGACGGCGGCGATGGCAGCGCTGACGCGCAACGCGGATTTGAGCGAGCGCCATGAGCTTACGGCGGGTGAATATTTTTTCACGAACAGAACCAGTCTCTGGAATTTCAGTAATCCGACCCAGCCCTCCATGGGTCACGCGGCGATCGAACACAATCTCAGCCTTTTGACCGTTCACCCGGACGGGCGAACGGAGTTGCGCCTGTTTTTCCGGCCGCTGGACGTTTTCGGCCTGACCGGTTATTTGCAGACTTTGGCCGGGGTGGACAGCATCTATCGGGACGAGAACGGCTATATCAGCCATTATGACAAGACGGCGGCCGCCGTGTATTCCGTCTATGAAGGGATCACGGACGAATTCGGCCCTACCGCGCCTACTCTCTGGTATCCGCGGGAACTCGGCCTGCCGGTCGCGCCGGGGACGGAGACGCTGACGACGGAAGTGTTCGTGCCGGTGATGGACTCGGTCTCGCCCGGCGCCGGTACGCAACTGGCGCTCCTGCGCCTGGATTGGGAAGGTTTTGACCTGAGTAGCGGGGCGCCGGCCGCCGATATGGCCGCGCTGGAGAGCGCCGTCGCCGCAGGCGCGGGCGCGAGCGCAGACGCGGGGGGCGACTGGACGGCAAAATCCCGCGCCGCCCTCGCGGCGGCGGTGGAAGCGGGGAAATGGCTGGTCGCCCATAACGCCGCCCTGACGGTCACTCAGGAAATGGCGGACAGACGGGCGGCGGCCATAGAGGCGGCTCTGGCGGCGCTGCTGCCGGTCGCGGCCAGCAGCGCGCCGCCGGCGGCTACTCCCGGCGCGCCGGCCGGCGGCGGCGGCCCCGCCGATCCCTCCCAGGACGGAAAATACTATGTAAATATTGATTTATGGCACGCCGATTTGAATAAAGCCTCCATGGGCAACGCAGCTTTTGAGCGCGTGGCTCTCGTGATTACCGCAGACGGCAATTCCGTTATCCAGATTGCCGCTCATCCCGTGGAAGTGAGCGGTTACACCACCGGCGTCACCGAGGTCGAGGGGGCGGATATCTTAGACAGCGCGCCTTTTACCACCAATACGAAATATGACGGCGAGGAACACGAGATAATCTATCTGAAACTGTTTGAACTCAGCCTGCCCGATGTGAGCAGCCAGTATCTGCCCACGCGGATCAAAGTGCCCTACACGCCGATGGACGCGGTGGGAGCGGCCACGGACGGCTGGCTGGAAGCGCGTTTTCGCATCAATTGGGCCAACGTGAAAGAAGCGCCGGCCGACGCGGAGCTGAAACCCTCCGAGGAAATTATGTACGGCAATTCGTCCTTGCGGCCGGAAAAAGCGCCGGCGGCGGCTCTGCGGGACGAAGCCAGCGGCGTGCGCCTGATGGCGCCCGCGGGCGTGGTTCCCCAAGGGGCGGAGCTTAAAGTCTCCACGCCGGCGGCGGGAGAAGCGGCTTTCGAGACGGCGCGGCTGGCGCTGGCCGATATCGCCGCCAAATTCGTCCTCTTTGACGTCAGGCTGGAGACGGAGGGAGAAGAAACGGCGCCCGACGGCGTGATCACTTTGTCTTTCCCCGTCCCGCCTGATTACGACCCGGCCCGCCTTCTCTGCTACCGCATCAATGAGGACGGAACGGCCACTCTGATCAAAGGCGGGCTGAACGGGGATTTCTATGAAGTCCAGCTTAACCGCCTGAGCCTGTACGCTCTGGCGGAGGGGGCCGCCCCGCCGCCCCAGGTAACGGCGGCCGCCCTTCCCGCCGCCGCCCCGGCGGCGGAGACCGGGGCGCCGCCGCCGGCGGCGACGCCCGCCGCCGCTGAGACCGCGCCCGCGGCGGCCGAACCGCAACCGGCCGCGGCGCCTGAGAGCGAAGCGGCGGCCGGGCCGGGGGCGGAAGAAATCAGCCTGGCCGCGGTAGAACGGAGCGAACGGACGCCGGCGGCAACCGTCTCTCTCCCGGCGGAAGCGGAGCTTGCGCCGGCGGCCGGCGGCGGCCCCCTGTGGGCGGCGCTGGTCGCGCTGATCGGCGGCGGCGCGGCGGCGGCGGTTTTTCTCCGGCGGCGCGGCCAGGGGCGGGCGAAAACCGAATGAGCCTGGACGACGCCAAACTGACTGATCTGCGGCTGAGCCATCTGCTGTACTATTATCTGCACCGGGGCGGGAACCGGACGATGTCGGCCGCCGCCTCCTTTTTCGGCGTCAGCCGGCAGAGCGCCCGCAAAGTGTTCACCTGGCTGAGTGACAGCGGCTATCTGGAAAAGGACGACAGCAAGGTGGTTTTGACCAACAAGGGGCTGGAGGTCATCCGCGAACAGCGGGGCTATTTGGAAGAAATTGGCATATCTTTCGAGGCGGCTTTTGGAGCGCCGCCGGTGGAGGCCTGGCTGGACGCTTTTCAGATCATTCATACCCTTTCGGATGAAAAAGCGGCCTATATCGCCAAAGGAGCGGCTTTTCTCCGGGCTTTTACCGCCCTGCGCAATCTTGGCGCCGACACTTTTAACGAGAATCTCCGCTGCGGCCAATACGGCATATTCCTCGCCCGCTTCACGGTGTATAAAGAAAGCAGCCGCCTGGTGTCCATGGGCGACCAGGGCTTCCGCAGCCCGGCCCGGCTCATCCTCGGCGGCGACGGCGAGGCGGCGCTGGAGCTCACGGCCAAGACTTTCCGTTACGAAAGCCTGGCGGACGGAAAAAGTCTGCGCGGGGCTTTGAAGCGGCTCTGGTTCAAACAGGGCGAGCGCTGGGTGCTGGCGCCGGAAGCGCAGGGCCGCCGTCTCATTCCGGGCGGCGCCCTGCGGCTGGACGTGGGGACGGGCTTCTGCCGCGGGGTGGTGCGGATAAAAGCGGAAAGCAGCGCCCCGGAGATGCCGCGCAGCCAGGCGGATATTCATCTGGAAGTTGATTTTGGCGAAAGATATTTTTAAAGGGGGCAAGATTCCATGCGACTGAAAAAAATCATCCCGGCCCTGGCGCTGGCGGCGGCGCTGACTCTGACTTACGGCGCCTTACCGGCGGCGGCGGCGGCGGACGGCGTATATCTGACCGCCACCAACACTTATTATTTGAATCCGGACACGGGCGAAACCGCCGACGGCGGGACGCGGGACACCGCGATCGGCGAGGGCATGTGCCGCAGCGTCGTCCATAAGGACGCGCTGGTGGAAATAGAAAACGGCAAAATATATCTCACCGCCCGTCTCCTGCTGATGAGCAATATCCGCGACATACGCCTGAGCGTCCAACAGTCGCCGGGCGGCAGTTACCAGAGCGTGGCGCCGCGGATCATGATGGAGGACGCGGGGACGGATTCGGCGGATTACCGCTTTGAGCTTCCAACCCTGACGTCTTACATTTCATGGGAAATGTACGTGATTCCGATGGGACGGGACGTGAAGTTTTTCATGAATGTCAGCGAGGGGCTAAGAGATGGAGCGGGGGATTTTATCGTCAGTGTGAAGCCGCAGCCGGCGACGGCGACGGCGGCGGCCGGGACGGGAAGCGCCACGGCGGAACCGGCGCTGGCGGGAAGCGGCGCGGCCGGGCCGGATGAAAGCGCGGGGGCGGCCGCGGGAGAAACCCCGGCTGAAGGCGGAAACGCGGGCGCGAGCGCTGGGGCAAGTGAAGACGAAGGCCCGGCCGCAGGCGCGGGGGCAGACGCGGGCGCGGGCGCGGGGGTAAGTGAAGACGAAGGCCCGGCCGAGGACGCGGACGCCGGAGCGGGTGAAGGCGCGGGCGCTGGGGTAAGTGAAAGCGAAGGCCCGGCCGAGGGCGCGGAGACTGGAGCGGGTGAAGGCGCGGCCGGCGGCTTGGTGGTCGCCGCCGGATTCGCCGTCGTTTTGCTCGGCGGGGGC
>JAIRRL010000116.1 GCA_031255985.1 Gracilibacteraceae bacterium | reverse complement strand
GGAATTATGCCGATGGATTAATAAAAATAATAAATCCATTGGATTATATGGATTCATTATACGAATGGCTTGGGCGGAAAGACACCTCAAAATTACCTCTTGCTGTAACAGGTTTTGGTGATATTTTTTATTATCGGAAACTGGCTGGTGATGCAGAAGATATTAGTTTTCTGGATATACATTATAGAAAAGTTGATGTCTGCGTATGGAGTTTACGTGAATTTTTTAATTCATTTATTTTTCAGGATGATATTATAGATGATTTTTTAAAAAGAAAATTATTTGAAAAGGCGTTAAAGAAAAAAGGCAAACTAAATTATGATGAAATTTATTATTTTGTACCCGCATTAATGATTGGCGGGAGTGAAGATATAAAATATATTGATAAAGGAATTGGAACGGTACATCAATCATTTTTATTTCAATTGGGAAAATAAAAATATATATTATTCCCAAGCAAAATGAGATTGTCCGGTATGGAAAACATTAACGGATTGGAGAAATTGAACAAATTAAAATATTTTGAATTGGGATATTATAAATTTGACATTAATGAATCAAGAGATAAAATAATCGGATTAAAATGAGAAATGAAAATTACATGCGGTATGGGCGGGATAAATTAAAGTCTCATCCTTGAGACTTTATCCTTAAATCGGCGGCGTTTTCTCGCGGCGCCAAAGCCCCGCGCTGCAATTTATGGGCGCGTTTATAAGCGTACATTTTTTCATCGGCGACGCTAAGCAGCTCGCTGGCCTTGACAGCGGCCGACCCGTCGCTCTCGACGACGCCGTAGCTGAAACTATGGCTGTACTTGGCGTCCGGCGTATTGTACTCGCTTTGCAAAGCGGAGCGCAACTCCTCCAGGCGGGCCTCAGCCCTCTCCATCGACCAGCCGGCGGCGATAAGCATGAACTCGTCGCCGCCCAGGCGGCTGATTATAACGCCGGGGGAAAACTCATCCAGCGCCCTGACGATGCGCAATATATAGGCGTCGCCCTCCACATGCAAAAACACGTCGTTCACGTATTTCAGATTATCGAGGTCAACGAAGCAAAGAGCGAAGGATCTGTGGGCGTCAATCATCTCATGTAAAGTTTTCATGCCGTAATGACGGCTGAATTTTTTGGTCAGCGGATCGCGAAAAGCGAAATCCTCCAGCTCCAGCATATGTCTTTTTTCTTCGCTGATATCGGACAGCACACAGGCCAGCGCCTGCCGCTCCTGCCATTGCAGCGGATAAATGGTCACGTTGAAATATTGCGTCTCGTCCTCATGGAGCAGCTCCAGTTCAATCGACTGCGCTTCTTTTTTCCCCGCCTCCGCCTCGCCCCGGCCCGGCTCTTCCAGCTCCGCCTCGCTTTCCTCGGCGTTAAAACGGCGCACAAAATGAGCAAGCCATTTTTCCACCTCGTCGTAGAAAGGCTCGCATATCAGCACGTTTTCCGCTTCGTGGTTGGAAAAAAGCCATTGGAGGGTATTGCGGTCGATGACAATAATCCATTGCGAAATTTCCGCCGTAATAGCGGCGAAAAGGCTGTTGCTCTGCTCCAGCTCCAGCGCTTTCCGGTCGCTTTTTTCCATCTCGTTGATCAGCGCGACCCGATTTTCCTGTAACTGCTCGACCATCATATTGAAAGAGTCGGCGAATTCCCCCATAAAATCGACTCGCTGCTTATAATCCCCTCTCGCCACCTGATTCGTCTGCCAGGTAAGATGTCTCAGCGACGCGTGCAAAGACTTGAGAGGGGCGGCCATTTCGTTGCCGGGCGAAGGCAGGGCCGCCGCCAAATCTCCGTTCGCCAGAGCTTTGGCTAAAGCCCGCACCTCCTCCACGCAAGCCACAAAATACTGAAGTCCTTTGCCCAGCTTTTGAAAATCCTCCGGCAGCTTGGCTGTGTCCAGCTTGGCGTTCGCGGAATTATACAGCACGTCACGCAAATATTGAAATAAAAGCTCGGCCGCTGACTCCGCTATGTGTCCTCCCCTACTTCCTGCTGTTTCCTTTTATTTCCTGTTGATTCCTTTTATTTTCTCTTGCAATCTTCTCTCTCAGCCCGCTTGGGTTCCCGCCGTTTTCTCCGCCCGGCGGCCTCAGGAGATGGCGCGGCCGTTAAAGCGGCAGACCCGGTCGCCGTTCGCCCAGCAGTCAACCTCGCGCACATCGTATTTTTTGCCGGTATAGGCTTCCAGAATACCGGCGATGAATCCCTCGTCATAATTGCAGACGTTCTCGTTCGTGACCGGCAGCCCGCTGCAGTCCAAATCCTGCCCGACGGTCAAAACCACATTGCCTGTATCGGGATCAAAAGCCTCCATGCGCAAAATGCCGATCTTCAGATCCATCAGCGCTTTCTGCAAATTAGCGACAAAAGTGTCAAAATCAACTTGCAGATCAAGCACGTTTTTGGAAAATTCCGTACCGGCCAGATGGCCCGCGGCGCGAAAATGCTCGTTCGCCGTGTCTTCGCCGTAAACCCGCCCCAGCACGTCCAGCATCGTATACTGCATGAGCCGGTAAATCAGCACGGGCATTTCCTCGCCCAGATCGCCGCGCCCTTCTTTTATATCACCCAATTGATCCCAGGAAAAATGGCTGTGTTTTGGAACGGCAAATACATTGTCAAAATCCATAATAACCCCCCTTATAAAAAAACAGGCCTACCGCTTGTGCCTATACCTTATCATAGATTTTAACGCCAGGCAATCAAAAAAAATGCAAATTTTGTCACAAGCCTGTGACTTTTCCCCAGGAATTGACTTCCGCCCGTAATTCCGCAAAACTGCCGTGGCGGTAAGCGCTGATGTCCTTGTTCCGGCGGTTGATCATCCAGTCCGTCAGCAACCAGGTCGCCATGCCGGTCTTCCCGGCGCAAAGATCCTCGTCCACGTCGTTGCCCACCATCAGGCAATCCTGCGGCTCGCGCCCGCATTTGGTCATTATTTCCCGGTAATAGGCGACGTTCGGCTTGCTGTAACTGAATTTTTCGTAAGCCGTGACCAGGAGAAAATCGTCCTCGTTGAGACCGGCCCAGCGCATACGCGCTCTGGTCGCTATTTCCGGGTACAGGGGATTGGAGGCTAAAATCAAATCGTAGCCTTTTTCCTTCAGCGCGGCAACCGTTTCCGCCGCCAGGGGCGTAAAGCCGACCTCGGAGCGCAAATTGTCATATTGCTCGCGGTAAAAATTGTCAAATTCCGTCCGCCAATCGTTCACGCCGGCGCCGAGGATAGAAGAAAAAACCTGCCAGAAAAGCGTTTCGTTCGTGCAACCGCCGTCGTTTTTGATCATGGCCTCCGTGCCCTGCATCACCGCCGCCTGCAGGGCCGCCGGTTCGTAAAGCCCGGCAAACCGCTCGCCGAGCACGGTCAAATAAGCTTTGATATAATGATCCTGATCCATAGGTAAAAGGGTGCCGTCCAAATCAAATAAAACAGTATTCATTTTTCCTCCGAAACAAAAGCCAGATTTAAGTCAACATTGCCGCGAATACCCGCGATTTTGCCCGAATCGCTGTATTGCCACAGGGTAAATTTGTAAGGAAAAAAAGGCGCGTCATAATACTGGGCGATCCATTTGTCATATTTTTCCAGTTGAGACATTTCCATCTCATGGATAAACCAACCGGGATTAGCGTAGATCATCGGCGTATAACCGGCGGCCGCGATGCGCTCGCAAAAGGCGGTCGCGTTTTCGGTCACCTGGGTTTTGCTCAGGTGGGCGGCGCGGGAGTTCACACCGGCGATTTCCTCGAAATCATAGACGACGGGGAAAGTGACGTTATGGCCCGCGATGGCCTCCAGGACGTATTCGGCTTCCTCCGTCGCTTCGGCGGCGTCGATCGCCTGGGAAAAATAATAAATCCCGATGTTCAGTCCGGCGCCGGCGGCGCCGGCGATATACTCGTCAAAGCGATCGTCCCGCGCCAGAACGCCGGCCCCGTATCCGCGGTAGCCTACGCGAATCATGACGAATTCAACCCCGTCGGCGGCGACGGCGTCCCAATCTATGTCCTCCTGATAAAACGAAACGTCGATGCCGAACATGGAGCGGATTCCGGCGTCTTCGTCCGCGTAAGCGGGACGGGCGGCGGAGCGGGAGAGCCTGGCCCAGTCATAATCATGTTTTGCCAGGGCAGGGTCAATATCCGCGTAATAAATCATCCCGGCGCGCTTATATACTATTTTATCGGGAAAAAGCAAATTAAGAAACTCGGTGTTGAGATAAAACTTCTGGGCGTATTTCTTCAGCTCCGCCACGCTGATATAGCCCTCCTCCAGACCGGCGCCGGCGGGGGGCGCGGCGGGCAAACCCACCGTCTCCCCCGCCCCGGCCCCGGCCGCCGGATCCGCTTCCGGCGGCGAACCCGGCGGCCAGTGCGCGATCAGCCAGCCCTGCCCGACCATAAGCATTAATACTCCCACTATGATGAGCAGGCAGAGCCGTCTGACGCCGGTCACCCGGCGCCCTCGCCTTCCGCCGCCGCCTCTTCTTCGCCGGCGGCGGAATCATCCGCTTCCGCGTCCTCAGCTCCGGCGGCGGAATCATCCCCGGCCTCAGCCCCAGGGGCTGGCTCCGCCGGCGGGAAACTTATTTCCTCCACCGGCGGCGGCGCCATATCGGGGCCGTACTCAATCCGGGCCTTTTGCAACAGGTCGGCGTAATAAGCCATCACCCGCACCTGCTCGATATTTTCCTCCAGCGTTCCCGCTTTTTCCGGCTGATGATCCTGCACATAGATGATATGATAGCCGTAGCGGGATTGCACCGGCTCGGCGCTGACTTCGCCCACTTCCTGGCTGAAAGCGGCGTCCTCGAATTCAGTCACCATCTGCCCGCGCCCGAAAGTCCCCACACTGCCGCCATTTGTAGCGCTGCCCTCGTCAATCGACTCTTTCCGGGCCGCCTCCGCAAAAGTCGCCAGATCCGCCCCCTGGAGATCGTCCGCCAGCTGGCGCGCCCTGGCCTCGTCGTCCAAACTCAGGAGAATATGGCTGGCGGTCACGGTTTCCGGCGTATAATAGCTGGCGGCGTTTTCGTCGAAATACTGCTGCAAAGCTTCCGGAGCGACAGCGTTTTCATCCTGACTGATATTTTGCTGAAAAGCGATGATAACGCGCATTTTTTCATCCGTGCGATGATTGCTCGTCAGCCAGGCGTCATAGTCGCCCCCAAAAGCCGTGATCTGCGCTTTCAGGGAGTCCAGCTCCCCCTCCACCTCCGGCGACTGCAAATCCCATTTTTTCTCCGCCGCCAGCTCGCGCAAAAGCTCGTCCTGGATCAAGGTGTCCAGAATATTCTGTTTGAGCATCGACTTGTCCAGATTTTCCCAGTCGTAACCGCTCTGGGTGTAATAAGCCTCATAGAACGCGTAAAAATCGTTGTAATCCTTCATCGGAATCGCCTGACCGTCAACCTTCACCGCGAAGGCGTCGGCGGCGGGAGCGCAGGCGGCCGCGAAAACCAGTAAAATCAAAGCCGCAGGCAGCAATAACCATTTTTTCATGCGGAAAGCTCTCCTTCAAACATCTGTTCCGGCGCGCCTATCCGCGCGGGCGCAGAACTTTTTCCCCGTAATATTCAGCTGTATCGCCTAATTCTTCCTCAATCCTGAGCAATTCGTTGTATTTGGCCAGACGATCCGTGCGGGCGGGCGCGCCGGTCTTGATCTGGCCGGCGTTTGTCGCCACGGCGACGTGAGCGAGCGAGACGTCGGCCGTTTCGCCGGAGCGGTGGGAAATAACATTGCTGAAGCTGGCTTTTTTCGCCGTCTCCACCGTGTCCAGCGTCTCGGTCAGCGTGCCGATCTGATTCAGTTTTATCAGGACGGAATTCGCGCAGCCCTCTTTGACGCCGCGGGCCAGACGCTCCGCATTGGTGACGAAAAGATCGTCGCCCACCAGTTGGATCTTGCCGCCCAGTTTTTGGGTAAGCTTTTTCCAGCCGGCCCTATCGTCCTCCGCCAGGCCGTCTTCTATGGAAAATATTGGGAATTTGCGGCAAAGACCGGCGTAATAGTCGATCATCTCCGCCGCGGTTTTGGTCAGGCCCTCCCCGCTAAGCTCGTACTTGCCCTCGCGGTAAAACTCGGTCGCCGCGGCGTCCAGGGCGAGAAAAACCTGTTTGCCCGGCTTATAGCCCGCTTTTTCAATCGCGTCCACAATGACGGCCAGGGCGTCGGCGTTAGAGGCCAGGTTCGGGGCGAAACCGCCCTCGTCCCCGACCGAGGTCGAAAGGCCCTTGCCCCGCAGCACTTCTTTCAGGCAATGATATATTTCCGCCCCCATGCGCAGCGCCTCGCGGAAACCGGCCGCGCCCACCGGAACCACCATGAACTCCTGTATATCCACGTTGTTGTCCGCGTGCTTGCCGCCGTTTAAGATGTTCAGCATCGGCACGGGCAGGACTTTGGCGTTCACGCCGCCGATATACTGGTAAAAAGGCAGTCCTACGTACTGAGCCGCCGCCTTGGCCGCGGCCAGCGACACGCTTAAAATGGCGTTGGCCCCCAATTTGGCCTTGTTCGGCGTGCCGTCCAACTCCCTGAGCAAGGCGTCAAGCGCGGGCTGGTCGAAGGCGCCCAGACCGGCGAGTTCCGGGGCAATGATATCATTTACATTGGCGACCGCCTGCAGCACGCCTTTGCCGCCGTAACGCCCGGCGTCGCCGTCTCTCAGTTCCACCGCCTCGTGAGCGCCGGTCGAAGCGCCGGAAGGGGCGGCGGCCCGGCCAAAAGTTCCGTCGCTCAGGACGACGTCCACTTCCACAGTGGGATTGCCGCGGGAATCAAGAATTTCCCGCGCCGTAACCTGATCAATCGTTGACATTTGATTCACTTCCTTTCATTATGCCGCATTCGCCCCGGCGGGCCTAAATTCCCGGCCGGCCGGGGCCGGTTCCGCTCAAACCCGCGCCAGCAGGCTCCGGCCGCTCATGGCGGCGGGCTGAGGCAGACCCAGTATTTCAAGCATGGTGGGAGCAATATCCGCGAGAGCGCCGTCCCGGCGGAGTCCGGCCCCCCGCCAGGCGTCGCCCGCCAGGACGAAGGGGACGGGATTGGTGGTGTGGGCCGTATAAGGATCGCCGGTCGCCGGGTCGGTCATTTGTTCGGCGTTGCCGTGGTCGGCGGTGACGAGAATCGCGCCGCCGCCGGCCAGCACCGGGGTGCAAAGCCGCTCCAAACACTCGTCCACGGTTTCCGCCGCCCGGACGGCCGCGGCCATCACTCCCGTATGTCCCACCATATCCGGATTGGCAAAATTTATGATGATAACCGGGTAACAGTCCTTGGCCAGGGCGGCGAGCGCCGCGTCCGTCACCGCGCGGGCGCTCATCTCCGGCTGCAGGTCGTAAGTCGCCACTGCGGGCGAGGGGATGAGAATCCGATCCTCCCCTACCTCAGGTTCCTCACGCCCGCCGTTGAAGAAAAAGGTCACATGCGCGTATTTTTCCGTTTCCGCCAGGCGGAGCTGCGGCCAGCCGGCGACGGCCAGCACATGCCCCAAGGTGTCCGGCAAGTCTTCCGGCGGAAAAGCCGCGGGCAAATTAAAAACAGGATCATATTCAGTCAGGCAGGTCATGTGCAGACGCGGGAAGACGGGCCGGGCAAACCCGCTGAAATCCGGCTGGGTCAGGGCGGCGACGATTTCGCGCGCCCGGTCGGCGCGAAAATTGAAACAAATGACGCTGTCGCCGTCCCGCATCAGGCCGTCCGCGCCCGCGCCGCCGCCCGTCAAGCCGCCGCCGCCCGCGCCGCTTCCGGCCAGCCGGGTCGGCGGCAGAAATTCGTCCGTCACGCCTTTGCTGTAAGAATCTTCCATTGTCTGGAGGGCGCCGGCGGCGCTTTCCCCGGCGCCGGCCGTATATAAGTTGTAGGCTTTGGCCACGCGCTCCCAGCGTTTATCGCGATCCATCGCGTAATAACGCCCGCAAAGCGTCGCCAGGCGGCCCCGGCCCAGAGCGCCCAGCTCCGCCTCCAGGGCGGCCAAAAAAGCGGGAGCGCTGCGCGGCAGCGTGTCCCGACCGTCCAGGATCGCGTGGACATAAATATTTTTCACCCCCCGCGCTACGGCGAGGCGGAGCAGGGCGTAAAGATGAGTGTTATGTGAGTGGACGCCGCCGTCCGATAAAAGACCGAGTAAATGCAAAGCGCCGCCGGCGGCCGCTTTGTCCATGGCCGCGCCCAAAACGGCGTTTTTTTGCCAGGAGCCGTCGGCGATGGCGCGGTCAATGCGGGTCAGTTCCTGATAAACGACGCGGCCGGCGCCGATGTTCAGATGCCCGACTTCGGAGTTTCCCATCTGCCCTTCCGGCAGGCCGACCGCCAGGCCGGAGGCCTGGAGCAGCGTATGGGGGTAAGTCCGGCGCAGCCTGTCCCAGGCGGGCATCCGGGCGGCGCGGATAGCGTTGCCCTCGCTTTGATCCGACCAGCCAAACCCGTCCAGGATAACCAGCAGCAGCGGTTTCACACCGCCACCAGCGCCCGGCGGATCAATTCGGCGAAGTCCGCCGCGTTCAGGCTCGCGCCTCCCACCAAAGCGCCGTCTATATCTCCCGTGCCAAGCAGTTCGGCAATATTGTCCGCTTTGACGCTGCCGCCGTAGAGGACGCGCGTCTTTTCCGCGGCCGCCGCGCCGGCGAGGCCGGCGATCGTCCCCCGGACGAGGGCGCAGATTTCCTGCGCGTCGGCGGCCGTGGCCGTCCGGCCTGTACCGATAGCCCAAATAGGCTCATAGGCTACGGTCACGCGGCTCAGGTCGTCCGGGCCAAGCCCGGCCAGGGCTTTTTCCACCTGGGCGCGCACATGGGGGACGGCCCGCTTCTCTTCGCGCACCGCCAAAGTTTCCCCGACGCAAACGATGGGCCGCAGCCCCGCTTCCAGGGCCAGGCGCGTTTTCCGGGCCACGGTTTCATCCGTTTCCCCGATGATTTCCCGCCGCTCGGAATGACCGATGATCACGGCGGCGCAACCGGCGTCCAGAATCATCGCCGGCGATATTTCCCCGGTATAAGCGCCGCTTTGCTCATAAAACATGTTCTGGGCTCCGAGCAAAATCGGCCCGCCCTGAAGTTCGTCCCGCAAAACGGTCAGACAGGTGAAAGGGGCGCAAATCGCGATGTCGACGCCCGCAAACTCCCGCGTCAGAGCCTTGAATTCACGGGCGAAAGCCTGGGCCTCCCCCGTGAGTTTGTTCATTTTCCAATTGCCCGCGATAAACGGGACGCGCTTAACCATTTATACCCCCTGCTGTTTTTTATTTTCTTCAAATCGGCCCGGCGGCCGGTTCGGCCGTCGCTCAGGCGGCCGGCTAAAGCCGGCTTTTAAGTTTTTGCCGACTGCGCGGTAGCCCGGATGGCCGTCAGGCAAGCGTCCGCGCTCAGATTGCGGATGAAACGGTCAAAGGCTTCGTCGTCCGTTTCGGCGTCCGCGGTGCGGGCGCCGTCCGTCTCCGCCGCCCTCAGTTCGGCGAAAGCCCGGCGCAGCAAATACAGGTAACTGATGCCGAATATGCCTCCCTCCAGAAAGCCGCCGCCTTTGATTTGCCTGGATTTTTCCGGGTCAATCAAAAGATTGGCCAGGATTTTTTCCGCCTCGCTGCGATAATTAGCGTCCTCTATCAGCGTCCGGGTGAATCCGTCCAGTTCCGACGGATGCAACAGCCTGATATTATCGCGATAATAATCCCCGTTGATATCCTCGTAGGGATTATACTGCTTCAGCTGATCCCGCCAGCGATGCGGCCTGTTTTCCGCGATAACGCGCTCCAGCAGCGTCCACAGGACTTTTTCCGTTTTTGCATCAGGCAAAAAATCCCCTCCCCTGCTTGTTTATCACCGGATCGGCCAGTCCTGAGCCCGCTCCGGGAAGTTCACGCAATCCTCATATCTATTATATGATTAAAGCGAAGGGAACGCAAGAGAAAAATCAAGCGCCCCTACGCGCTCTACAAGTCCCGCTTTCCCGCTTAGCGGACGAGCAAAACGGTTTCGTTGTTCAGGATTTGGGAGCTGTATAGAAAAAGCGCGTCCGCGCCCGGCCGGAAACTGACGTACTGATCCAGGGCGCGGCTGTCGATATAGCGCAGATCAATCAAAGTCACGCGGGAATACGAGGGCAGGAGCAACGGCGCCAGGCTGGAGCCGAACGAGTCGCGGAAAAGATAAAGCTCCTTGTCCGCCGGCCCCGCCGGGTTGTTCAGAACGACGACCGGCTGCGCCCCCCGCAAAAAAACATCGTAGGGATCGCGCCCGGCAAAAGCTTCCCGGTCGTAAAGCGCTCCGGGAGTGAAGCGCCCGTCCTCGCCCAGGTAAAGCGCCTCGGCTTCCGTCAGCGCCGCCGCCGTCATGACCGTCATCCGGTCGGGAGCAAGGGGCAGGGCCAGCTGACCGGCGTAAACGCCGGTAAAATCTCCCAATACCTCCGCCTCAAAGGAAGCGGCGGGGGTAAAGCCCATGCTCTCGCCCAAAACGGTCAGCGCCTCTCCGAGACGGGACTGATCCCAGTGCAGATCCGAACGGTAAAAATCTTCCCCCCTCAAGGCGGAAACAAGGTCGATATAAGTAAGGCCATCGCCCAAAACCTCCGCCAGGCGCCGGCGGGCCGTCTCCGGCTCAAACCCCGGCAGGTTGCGCCCGGCGTAAACGCTCTTGTCCGGAATGAAGGAATAATAAAGGCGGCAGCCGTCCAGCCCCGCCGCGAGCAGCTTGATTTTCCCCGCGACGCGCGCGAGGGAAGATTCGTTTAGTTTTTCTATTTTGCCCGCGCCCGCCGCTTCGCTGTAGTAAAGGCCGGATTTGTCCGTCTGGCGGAAAACGCCGAAAACAGAGGCCGCCTTGAGCGCGCGCCAGCCGTCGCGAAAAGCGAAACTGTCCGCGGCGTAATCCTCAAAATCCGCCATAAAAGCGCCGCTCAACACAGAAGCGGCGCTTAATTCCGGCATTTGAGCCAGCAAACGCCGCTCGCTCGCGGAAAATTCCGGCGGCGGAATCAGGCGGTTCAGCAGAAAGAAGCCGCCGATAATCAAAACAAAAAACGCAATAGTCCAGTGTTCCCGCTTCAAGGCAAGCCCTCCCCCGCGGAAACGGGACGCCGCCCGGCGTCCCGTTTCCTGATTTTAGGCGTCGGCGATAAAGACGGCCAGCGATCCAAAATCGCTTTTTATCACCTTGCCGTCGGCGGGAAGGGGCCGCTGGCCCCGGAAAAGTTTGGGCGTGGTGATGTCGCAGGCGCAGCCGGTCTCGGCGATCCGGGAAGCGGCGTTGCCGCTGATGATATTCGCGATTTCGCGCAGGGCGGACTCCGTCATTTCGCCGAAATCAGCCGCCGGCATCATGGTCAAAGTCTGGACGACGCGCAAAGCCGTCACCAGGGGAAAGACAAACTCGGCGCTGCCGGGTTTGTCGCCGACGATGCCGACGCTGACGCTGATATCGCTCTTGTCGCCGAGGGGCGCCGGCGGTTCCGGCGTTATTTCCACGGCGGCGTCCAGCATTTGGCCCAGCACTTCGCGGGCGCTGTCGGCAAAACAGGTGATAAAAGGCGCGGAAGACGACTGGGCGGGCGCGGCGGCGCTGATGGCGCCGGTTATTTTTCCGTCCTCACCCACCACATGGTAAATCAGCCAGCCGATCAATTTGCCCGCGAACCGCTGCGCGACCTTATTGTCAAAATTGCTGGCTATCAGCTCTTTTTCGTATTCCAGCACCGTAGCCACAAAATCTCGATGCAGACGGCGATGCGCTTCCAGGCCGGCATATCCCAGAGACGCCTGCAAAGCTTCCTCATCCGCGAAATGCTTCACCACATAATCCTTGAGAAAAGCCACCGCCCGCGCGCAGGCGGCGGGGCCGTCCCCGTCCTGCCGCTGCAGCGCCTCCCCCAGATCGTCAGTCATGCGAAACAGTTCCTTGTGCTGGCTGTCGATAAGATCATGGCCGACAGCGTAAGAATCTTTCCACATCCCCATTGCCAAACCCTCCCTCTCAGCCCAAAGCCGCATTTTACCATATTTTTACAGCGAGGCGGGCAGCTTCGCCTTGCCTTGCTCCGCTTTGGCCCGCCCCGCCTGTAAGCGAAAACTCAGCCCCGCAAAATCGCCAGCGCTTCTTCCCGGTAGCAGTCCAGAAGATACGGGATCCCCGTTATCTTGGCGCATTCCTCCGTCAGCGACATGAGTTCCCGCCGCGTCAGAGTCGCCAGATTGAATTTGCGGGCGCCGGCCATAAGCTGCTGCAAACCCACCTTGATCTTGTCCGCGTAACTGTAAATACCGATGGCGCCGAGCGGGATATTCTTGATTTCCTGGGCGCCGACGATGTCTTTGACTTTTTCGTAATTTACAAAAATTTCCTCCGGCGTCCGGCCGAAATCGGAAACCGTCTTGGGCAGATCGTTGTTTTTCAGCCACTGCTCGATGTTTTTGCCGACCATGCCCGGAATCATCAAGGCCCGGCCCATGCAGACGGCCTTGGCATAAGGAGCGCCGAGAGCCAGCGCCTTGAACACGCCGTCCTCAGAGCTGAAGCCGCCGGCAAAAGCCAGATCCGGCACGCGCTCGCCCTGCTCCGCCAAAATGGAAGCGTACTCATAAGCCGCGCTGTGCAGATAAAGGGAGGGAACGCCCCATTCCTCCATCATGCGCCAGGGACTCATACCCGTGCCGCCCGGCGCGCCGTCGATCGTCAGGAGGTCGATATGGGCTTTGGATGAGAATTTCAGAGCCATGGCCAGCTCCCGCAGGCTGTAGGCGCCGGTTTTCAGGGTGATGCGCTTGAAGCCGAGAGCGCGCAGGCGTTCCACTTCCCGCATGAAGCTTTCTTCCGTCACAAAACCCAGGCGGCTGTGCCGCTCGAACTCCTTGATCGCGCCGGCCTGAAAGGAGGCCTGGATGATCGGGTCGGAGGGGTCGGGGGTGACGATATAGCCGCGGCGCTGCAGTTCCAGCGCCCGTTCCAGCGAAGAAACCTTGATTTCCCCGCCGATACATTTGGCGCCTTGTCCCCATTTCAGCTCGATGGTCTCGATTTTGTGCCGGTTGATAATGTATTCGGCGACGCCGAGGTTCGTGTCCTCCACGTTCATCTGAATCAAAATTTCGCCGTAACCGCAGTGGTAGCGCCGGTAATCCTCAATGCGCCTGTCCATATCGGGGGCCTTGACGACTTTTTTGTTACTGTCAAGCTCCAAAGCCGGGTCGATGCCGCAGACGTTTTCGCCGCAGACGATGGTCACGCCGGAAATAGCCGCGCCGACCGCGAAATGCTCCCAGTTCTTGCGGGCGATATCCGTAGAGCCGAGGGCGCCGGTAAAAATCGGAACGCTCATCTTCACTTTCTTATCCCAGCCATAGGCGGTTTCCGTCGAAACCAGAGGAAAACGCGCCGTGTCCGGGCCGGCTTCCACATCCGCCGGCAGACCTTCCGCCCCCATCGCGTAACCCTGAATATTCAGAGGAGAATAATCGACGGGATAGTCCTTGTCGCCGC